>QHZV01000414.1 GCA_003224785.1 Acidobacteriota bacterium | reverse complement strand
GCCGGCAGCCGCTTCATCGCGATCACCGATCCGGGCTCGAAGCTCGAAGCCGAAGCTACTGCCGACAAATTCCGCCACATCTTTCACGGCGTTCCCAGCATTGGCGGCCGCTACTCGGCGCTTTCGAACTTCGGCATCGTTCCCGCAGCAGTCATGGGACTTGACGTTGCCAAGTTCCTCGACCGCACCGAAGAAATGGTGGAAGCCTGCGCGGCTGCGGTTCCGGTCGAGAAAAACCCCGGGGTCATACTGGGAATTATTCTTGGAACCGCTGCCAAGGCCGGCCGCGACAAGGTTACGATCATCACTTCCCCTGCAATCTCCGATCTCGGCGCATGGCTTGAGCAACTGCTTGCCGAATCTACTGGCAAGCAGGGCAAAGGCCTGGTTCCGGTCGACCGCGAAGAGCTTGCTGCATCGGCTTGCTACGGAAGCGATCGCATATTCGCATATTTGCGTTTCGAAGGAGCACCGGATTCCGCTCAAGACGAAAAATTCGCAGCCCTCGAAAAAGTAGGCAATCCTGTAGTTCGCATTTCGGTAAACGACACATACGACCTCGGCCAGGAATTCTTTCGCTGGGAGATCGCTACGGCCGTGGCAGGTTCCATCATCGGAATCAACGCGTTTAATCAACCGGACGTTGAAGCCAGCAAGATTGAAACTCGCAAGCTGACGACCGAGTACGAAAAAGCCGGCTCATTGCCTCCGGAAAAGCCCTTCTTCGAGCAGGGTGGGATCAAGTTATTTGCCGATCCGAAAAACGCGAGTGCCGTGGGCAGCGGAAATCTTGGAGGACGCCTCCGTCCGCATCTTGCTCGAATCCAGCCAGGAGATTACTTTGCCTTACTGGGCTACGTTGAGATGAATCCCGCACATGAAGCGCGTTTGCAGGAAATTCGGCTGGCCATCCGCGATGCTAAACAGGTTGCGACGTGCCTCGGCTTCGGTCCGCGCTTTCTGCATTCCACTGGACAGGCATATAAAGGCGGCCCCAACAGCGGCGTATTCTTGCAGATCACGTGCGACGACGCGAACGATCTCCAAGTTCCCGGCCAGAAATACACGTTCGGAGTGGTGAAAGCGGCGCAAGCACGCGGCGATTTTCAGGTCCTTGCCGACCGCGGCCGCCGTGCGCTCCGCGTGCACTTGGGCAAGAATGTGGAATTGGGCTTGTCGGAGTTGTTGACCATAGTCGCGGAAGCGTTGGCGTAGATTCGTCATGGCACGCCTCCGGGCGTGCGAAGCTGTCACAAGTTAATCCAGCTTTAGTCGCTCGCTGCATCACAGCTGTTCTCAGGGAGAAAAGTATGCGTCTCGGAATGGTAGGTCTTGGCAGGATGGGCGCCAATATGGCGCGGCGTCTGATTCGCGGCGGTCACGAAGTTGTGGTTACAGACCTCAGCCCAGACGCTGTGAAGGGTATGGCTTCCGAGGGCGCGGTGTCATCAGCATCGCTCGATGACTTCGTCTCTAAGCTTGGTTCGCCGCGCATCGCATGGCTGATGGTTCCCGCCGGTGGGCCAACTGAATCTACGGCGCAAGCGCTCGCGTCAAAGATGAAAGCCGGCGACATTCTTATTGACGGCGGAAATTCCTACTTCAAAGACGACATTCGGCGCTCCAAGATGTTCGCCGAGAAAGGCATTCACTATGTGGATGTCGGCACCAGCGGCGGCGTTTGGGGCCTGGAGCGCGGATACTGCATGATGATCGGCGGCCCAAAAGAAACCGTCCAGAAACTCGACCCGATCTTCAAAACACTTGCGCCCGGCCGCGGAGACATTCCACGCACTCCGGGCCGTGAGAAATTAGCTGGCACGGCGGAAGAAGGCTACATCTACTGCGGACCCTCGGGTTCAGGGCACTTTGTGAAGATGGTCCACAACGGCATCGAGTACGGAATCATGCAAGCCTACGCCGAAGGCTTTGACATATTCCGCAATGCCAGCAAAGCCGAGCTACCGAAAGATGAGCAATACGATCTCAACCTGCCAGACATTGCGGAGGTCTGGCGCCGCGGTAGTGTAGTCAGTTCCTGGCTTCTGGACTTGACCGCGATCGCGCTGACGGAAAATCCAACTCTCTCCGAGTACTCCGGTTTTGTGCAAGACTCCGGCGAAGGCCGTTGGACGATCGAGGCCGCCATCGCCGAGGCTGTTCCCGTGGATGTTCTCTCTGCGGCGCTGTTCGTCCGCTTCCGTTCGCGAGAAGAGCACACCTTCGCGGAAAAAATGCTTTCCGCCATGCGACAGAAATTCGGCGGCCATTTAGAGCCGACGGTCGAAAAGAAAACTGCCTGACAATTGGAGAACTAGGTATGGCGCAAGCGGAAGTGCTTCCTCAGACGCAGCAACGGACCCCGGGCCGGCCCGGCGACCCCTGCATCATGGTCATCTTTGGCGCCGCCGGTGACCTCACGCGCCGCAAACTTTTGCCGAATCAGATGTCCACAGATGATTTTCGTAACAAGCTTTCTGAGGACATCCGCCGTTACGCAGGAGGAGATGTTGACCCTGACATTTGGGAATGGTTCGCGCGCCGGATCTACTACATCACTGCCGAATTTGACGACAAGAACCTTTATTCGCGCCTGAAGACCGACCTCGAGAAGCTGGATAAAGACCACTCCACTCACGGGAATTATTTCTTTTATCTCGCAACTGCACCACGTTT
>QHZV01000413.1 GCA_003224785.1 Acidobacteriota bacterium | reverse complement strand
CGGGTGCAACGTCGATTTGCCTTCCAACGAACTTGCACCAGAATTTGTGCTCTTTGGCGAAGACGCCAGTCGCGTTGTGATGTCCTGCGACCCAGCGAACCTGGCCGGAATCAAACAAATAGCGGCAAAACACAGCGTTGCCGCCGACGTGCTGGGGGAAACCGTTATCGGGACGATAGAAATTAAAGTAGATGGCCGTACCGCTGTGTCATCTAAAATCGCGGAATTAAGAGATGTGTACGAAAAGGCGCTGGAGCACGCACTACGAAGCGAGCCCGCTCAGGTTGCGGCCGACTAGGTTCTAGCGAGCATTTGCGAGCTGTTTGGCGTACGACCAACGACGAACGACGATTTTGACTGAGGGCTGAATGCCAACTTCCGACAAATTTCGCGACGAATGCGGCGTGGTCGCAATCTACGATCACCCCGAAGCGGAAACGCTCGCCTACCTCGGTCTTCATGCCCTGCAGCATCGCGGCCAGGAATCCGCCGGCATCGTCACGTCTGATGGCATGTCGCTGCACATCCACAAGTCCATGGGCTTGGTCGCCGATATCTTCACCGAGAAAAAGCTGTCACGAATTCGCGGCACTCTTGCCATCGGGCACACGCGGTACTCGACCACCGGCGATTCCGCTCTGCTGAATGCCCAGCCAATCATGGTGCAATCGAACAAAGGCATGATTGCGCTTGCGCATAACGGCAATCTGACCAATGCCGGAGAAGTTCGCGCTCGTATGGAAGCGCAGGGTTCGATTTTCCAGACCAGCAGCGACACGGAAGTCATCGTGCACCTGATCGCGCAATCCCGCGAACACACGCTCCCCGAAGCCATTGCCGACGCGCTCCGCCGCGTCGAAGGCGCCTTCTCTCTGGTGATGATCAGTCCCGACCGCATTTTTGCCGTGCGCGATCCGCGCGGCTTCCGCCCCCTCGCCATGGGACGCATTCCCGCCCAGGAGGGCCGCCACCAGGACACGATAGTTTTCGCTTCCGAAACCTGCGCCTTCGATTTGGTTGGCGCAAATTATGAACGCGAAGTTAAGCCCGGCGAACTCGTGATCGTCGGCCCCGAAGGAATCAGTTCACGTTTTTATGCTCCGGCCCTGCCGCAATCGAGCTGCATTTTCGAGCACGTTTATTTTTCGCGTCCCGATAGCCAGGTTTTCGGACGGGCTGTGCAGGAAAGCCGCGAGAATCTTGGACGCCAGCTTGCCATCGAATCCCCCGCCGCTGCCGATTTGGTTGTGCCCGTTCCCGACTCCGGCGTTACCGCGGCTATGGGATACGCCGCCGAAAGCGGCATCCCGCTTCGTTTCGGTCTCATCCGCAACCATTATGTCGGCCGTACTTTCATCGAGCCGCAGCAAACCGTTCGCGACTTCGGCGTGAAGCTCAAGTTGAATCCGGTGCGCAGCCTGCTCGAAGGCAAGCGTGTTGTTCTGATCGATGATTCGATCGTGCGCGGCACCACCAGCCGCAAGATCGTCCGCATGGTTCGTGGCGCAGGAGCAAAAGAAGTCCACATGCGGATCTCGTGTCCGCCGACAATTTCTCCATGCTTCTACGGCGTGGATACTCCTCGCAAAAAAGAACTCATTGCCGCAAACAACAGCGTCGAAGAAATCCGCCGCTACATTGGCGCAGACTCGCTCGCCTATCTCTCCCTTGATGGCTTAAAGACTGCCTGCGGCGACGGCGACAAAACTTCTTATTGCACCGCCTGCTACACCGGCAAATACCCAACCAACCTCGTGGACGTGGAAGAGATCCAGCCCGCAGCGGTGGAAAAACCCTAAACGAAACGCGTCGTCATTCCGAGCCCGATCCGAAGGACCGGGAGAGGAACTTACGTCAGTTACTCGCCGGCCCTGTGGCGTGCGGGGTGCTCGCGCTTTTTGCGACGGTGGAGTTTTGACTTCAACATTTTCTCGCCGCCGCAACTCTAGGAATTCCCTGTAGATCTTTCGTAATTTCGATGTTCGTCCAATCCGAAAGCAGTCCCCGCACTCTCTCCGCAATCGTTCCGCTGATTTCCATCACCAGCCACCCGCTGGGCCTCAGCATTTCCCACGCCTGCGGGATCAGGCGTTCAATCACCTCAGTCCCGGTGATTCCGGCAAACACAGCATTGCGCGGCTCGAACTTCCGTACCTCAAGCTGGACTGAGTCCTCTTCCGATTCTCCGACGTATGGTGGATTCGATACGACAAAATCGAATGCGTTCACTTCTATTCCTGCCAGCAGATCGGTTTCGTGAAAGTGAATCCGATTTTCAAGCTGATGGCGAGCGGCGTTCGCGCGGGCGACTTCAAGCGCAGCTGCGGAGATGTCGGTGGCGTGAATTTCCGTATGCGGAAGTTCCTTGGCTAATGCCAG
>QHZV01000412.1 GCA_003224785.1 Acidobacteriota bacterium | reverse complement strand
CCGCAGTAAAGGCTAGTTAGTCCGTGGGCATACTTCTAATCAAAAGGAGAAACACCGCAATGAAAGCAAGTTCTGGATGGGTGGGGGGCGTGGCTGTCGCTTTAATGTTTAGCGTGATTTCGATCGCGCAAACTGCGACCGCACCCGCAAAGAAGAGGCATACAAAGCCCGTCGCTCCCGCGGCAACGCAGGAAGATGTGCAGTCTCTCCGCGATCTGGTGCAATCGCAGCAGAAGCAAATCGAAACGCAGAGCCAACAGGTGCAGCAATTGCAAGATCAGCTGCATCAGGTACTAGACGCCGTCCAGCAGGCAAACGCAAACTCACAGAAGAGCCAAGCCGGTCTGGAGCAGGCGCAGGCGGCTGCGGCGCAGGCTCAACAACGAGCTGACGACGCAAATCGCTCTGCCGGCGAAGCCTCGAGTGCTGCGGCATCGGCCACGTCCGCAACTGGATTGCTTGAAAAACAAACGAAAGACGAGCAAGCGCAGCTTAAGAATTTCCAGACTGCCCTTGGACGTTTTCGGTTGACCGGCGACGTGCGTGTGCGCGGCGAAAACTACATGCAAACCGGCATAGAGGACCGCAACCGTGCGCGAATTCGGGTACGGCTCGGGCTTGATGGTCAGTTGAGCCAGGATTTTGTTGGCGGAATTGCAATCGCCACAGGGTCCCTTGGTGATCCGACTACAACCAACGAAACCCTGACCAATGCTTTTGACCGCAAGACGATTGGCCTTGATCGCGGATACATCACTTACAATCCTGTCGCGCACAGCTGGCTTTCGCTCACTGGCGGCAAGTTTCAATATCTGTGGCAGCGCACGTCGGTCACGGGAGACCCGGATTTGAATCCTGAAGGTTTTGATCAAAAAGTATCGTTCGATTCAAAACACGGATTCTTCAGGAATGTGACCCTGCAGGCACTCGAGCTGCTCTATGGCGAGAGTTCAACTGGCCAGGACTCATACGTGCTCGGCGCGCAGGCGCAGGCCACGTTTCAAGCCGGTCCATGGACTGCGACCGCATCATTCCTGAACCAGCACTGGAATCGTCCGGACGCCCTGCTTGCAGCGAGCGCATTCGCCGTTCAGGCAACGACGACCGGGTCCGGCACTACTTCATATCCCATTAGCGGAGAAGGTCCTGGGTGCTCCGCAGTCGGCAATCTCTCGAAATTCGCGCCGTGCGCCTTTGCTCCCAATGGAATGACCAATGCTACCTATCTGGATATCGCAGGCAAGGCGCATTTTTATTCCGGATTCGACATCGCAGATTTCATTCTCAACAACACTTTGAAGACCGGCTCGTCGCGGCTTCCTATAAATCTGTTGCTCGAATTTGAAGATAACCTCGACGCAGCCGCGCACCCGCTTTCGGCGGCCACAGGTAACCCAGTCCTGGCCAATGTCGGAAGTCAGAACAAAGAGTACGGCGGCGATATCAGCATCGGCCAAACGAAGACGAAAAACGACGTCCAGTTCGGATACTCCTGGTATCGGCAAGAGCAGGATTCGGTGCTTGCTTCTATCGCAGAGAGTGACCAGCGCGCGCCAACGAATGTCATTCAAAACAAGGTTTACGGAAGCTGGAAGGTGCGCTCGAATACTCTCGCAAGCGTGACCTGGTGGTATGGCCGGACGCTGAATACGAACCTTGAGAACAATGCCGCCCTCTACAACAATTGGGGAGGGGCGGTGAGCAACGCGTTTGTAACCGGGAAGAGCACGATCAGCGCGCCCGGATTGCAGGAGCCTTGGCTGAGCCGCCTGCAATTCGATTTGATTTACACCTATTGACCGATGTTGGCTGGGCGGGTGCCTGCACCCGCCCTTGTCTCTCCCTTCGATTATCATGAACGCGAGTTCAAGGGGGAGACTTGGCCGTTCTGGTGGTTGGGGGAGCCGGCTACATTGGCAGTCACGCCGCGCACACTTTGCGGCGCAGGGGTTATGAGGTCATTGTTTACGACAACCTGGTTACCGGACATAAAGAACTGGCGGAAGGATTTGAACTCGTCGTCGGCGACATCGCCGATTCCGCAAAGCTCGCGAAAACCCTGAGTCGCTGCGATGCGGTTATGCACTTTGCAGCGCACGCCTATGTGGGCGAATCG
>QHZV01000411.1 GCA_003224785.1 Acidobacteriota bacterium | reverse complement strand
TGCCCTTCCGGGCCCCAGGCAAACGCTCGCGCCGTAAAAATCAACAGACATAGAAGCGCGAAATAATTTCGCATGAATGTGATCGTTGCTGGCTCGATTGCTGCACCAAAGTAACCAACAAACCTGGTTACTGCAATTATTTCGCTACATGCTACTCTCAAATTGCTCTGGTGTCTGTTGCTCCCGCGAAGGGTGGCAGCTCAAAAAGAAAATTTCCGCCGCTTGTTGCGGACGGTCGAAACACTCTCCGATCTCGGACCCGAGATAACGGCGGAGCGTGACTTCGCTCGGACCGCGCAAACCATGCTCTCGGCGCTGATGCACGCCGCCGCTGCGCAGGAAGGCGTGCTATTTGTTTTAATCGAAAAGCCTTCCATGCTCAGCTCGATCGCGGCACAAGGCTTCGCGCTGATCCCCGAGCCCTCCATCATTCCTCTCTTGCCGCGGCATGTTCATTCGCTTAGTTCCACACAAGGATCAGTCCTGCTCGCGAAATCTTCGTATGACACTTTTCTCAGCGCGAATGGAAATGTTGCGCCGGAATTGTTTCGCTGTGTCGCTCCCCTGCGAGTCGGTGGAAAATTAGTTGGCGCAGTTGCCCTTGGACGTCGCGAGGGCGATTCTCCTTATGAGGAAGAGGAGTTGCAATCGCTCGACCTGCTCTGCCATTACGTGGCGCTTGCAGTGCAGAACCACGCACTCACGCAGACGTTGGCGCAACGCGTAGCTGAAAATTTGCGACTGATGGCATCTCTGCACGGTTTCTATGACAACGCTCTGGAGGCCTTCGCTGCCGCTATTGATGTGAAGCATGTAAATATTCACGGACATTCATTGCGAGTTGGCCGCTACGCCGCAGCGATCGGCGATGCGATGGGCATGGATACAAATGAAGTCGCGGCATTGCGATCGGCGGGATACCTGCACGACATTGGCAAAGTTGCGGTAGATAAACGCCTGTTCGGGAAGCCCAGCACCCTGGATCCGGAAGAGTTCCAGGAGATGGCCGATCACACAACGGTTGGGCACCAGATCGTGACCGGTGTTCAGTTTCCCTGGCCGCGCATTCCGGAGATTGTGCGCTGGCACCATGAACGTGCTGATGGTTCGGGTTATCCCGACGGCTTGCTCAATGAAGATGTGCCTATGCAGGTGCGCATCGTGGGACTCGCGGACACGTTCGACGCGATGACCAGCCCACGTCCTTATCGAGATCAGATTTCGTTGGGCTCGACATTGACTGAGATTGTGCGAATTACTCCTCAGAAGTTCGACCCTGCGGCGGTCCAGGCGCTACTAGTTCAATTGCGGCGAGATGCGGTTGGAAGCAATCGCGCGCCGTTCCTTGAGACCTCGGCAGGTCATTTGGCCGCGCCCGACATAGATCATCTGGCTGCGATGCTGCAACATAAAGCTTCAAATGGAAGGGTGTACGTCACCTAGCCTCTCGTCTGATTAGAATCCGCTACAATCCTTGTTCGTAAATAGAACCAATCACTCTCAGATTGCGTATAACCTACCGACATGCTCGTCGTATAAATGGTAGTTTGTACGATTAGAGGAGCTAATGATGAGAGTGCGGATGCCATATTTTTGCTTTCTGTTTATGTTGCTTGCTGCCGCTGCCAGTACTTCGTTCGCGCAGGCGGCACCGTATCCGCCTGTCACAATTCCTGGTTCCGAATTGCGGACGATGAAATCCAGTTCCACAGGACGTAACTACGACCTTTACATTCGCAAGCCCGGTGATTTCGACAAGAACAAAGATAGGAAATATCCGGTGCTCTACTTGCTCGACGGTCAATGGGATTTCAAACTGCTTGATTCCGTGATCGGCGGCCTGGTGTATGACAAATGGATGCCGGACATTGTAGTTGTGGGCATTACTTATTCCGGTGACCATCCCGATTACGATTCGCTCCGGGCGATGGATTACACGCCAACTCCGGGCGGTCCCAAAGGCTCAGGCGACGGTGCGAAATTCTTGAATTTCCTGAAAACAGAATTGATCCCGTTCATGGAAACGAATTATCGCGGCGATCCCGCACGGCGCATTCTCGGCGGACACTCGCTTGGTGGGCTCTTTACTCTGTACGCGATGTTTTCGGATTCATCGCTATTTTGGGGATATCTCGCGGGAAGTCCTGCGATTCCATGGGACAACAACTTCATCGTCAGGCAAGAAGAAGAGTTCGCCAAAAACCATAAGGATCTGCCGGTCAGACTTTTCTTCGCGGTTGGTGGTGCCGAGCCGCTGGTAACGCCTGACGTCAGCTTTATGCAATCACTGGCAGCCCGTAACTACAGCGGCTTGCATGTTCTACAATCGCGGCTTACGTTTCCTGTTCGGCAATTAGTAGACCTTCTGGAACATGGCGGCGGCTTTGTCTCTTTGGGCTACGCGCTCGACGCGCATCGAGGTGCCGACGGACTTATATATCTATCATTACATCATTATTTTCAATTTTGATGGGATACACCGCGAGTTTGGTCTTCGGATCGTCTTCCATCTGCCCGGTTTTAGGATCGTACTCCCAGCCGTGCCAGGGGCAGACTAACTTATTGCCTTCGATATAGCCCTGGCCCAGTGGCCCGCCCATATGCAGGCAGACGTTGTCCATTGCAGTGATGGTGCCGCCCACGTTCGCAACACAGATCGTTTTGCCGCCTAGTTCAAATTCCTTGGCTTCTCCTTCGGCGGGAAGCTCAGATTCAATGGTTAGTTTGAGGAAGGGCATTTGGTTCAGGGCCGTCAGAGATTGTCAGGTCTGCGCGCGCGGCTGTCAAATTGCTCGTGATTATGAAAAATCTGCCGGAGGAATACAGAAATTTATGTATTCACACCTAGGTTGGCGTTTGTTGGCACTTTCCCGCACAGCTCATGCGGAGTTAGTTTGGAGTTGCTACAGGCAAGCGTAGCTGCCCCCTCGGCGCTGCAAGTTAGTGCCGGGGCGGGCCCAAAACTTCTACTCTTCTCCAATCCCCAAAATCTCTTCCAAGTTTCAGCGGCTGGCGTCTCGGAGTTTTGTGAGAAGCTAGATGCTCGATGATCCAGTCTGCACCTTCGTCCACGCAAATCGTGCATTCCAATAGGTCGAAAGTATGGTGGTCCACGGCCCGGACTTCTTTTTTGTGGATGGTGGTGATTGCGTTTGGGCTGCGCTTTGGCTACATCGTCGCCGACCATACGTATAAGTTCAAGACTCTCGATAATAATTTCAGCTTTGGCTTCGAGATGGGCCGAATTGGGCGTGCGATCGCAACTGGTCAGGGTTTTTCCGATCCCTTTGAAGGGCGCACCGGACCTACGGCATGGGAGCCGCCGCTCTACCCATATTTGATTGCGGCTGTATTCAAGATCACGGGAGTTTATACCCACGCCTCAGCTTTGATTCTGCTCAGCATTAACAGTTTTTTTTCTGCGCTCACTTGCATTCCCATCTTCCTGATTGCAAAAAAGTGCCTCAGCGAAAAAGTTGCGTTGTGGAGCGGGTGGCTGTGGGCTTTGTTACCGTCCGTGATGTATTGGTGCACGCGATGGGTGTGGGAGACAAGCCTGGCGGCATTGCTGCTTGCCATTCTGTTCTGGATCACGCTCCAGTTGGAAGAAGCGCGGGGTGCGAAGCTTTGGATTGTTTATGGCGTGTTATGGGGCATTGCCGCGTTAACCAACACTTCCCTGCTGGCGTTTTTGCTTCCATCCGGATTATGGGCCTGGTATCGGCGTTACAAGAAGCAAGCCGGGTCTTTGCCGCAGGTCGCCTTGGCGTCGCTGTTCTTTATGGCCACGATCTCACCGTGGCTGGTGCGAAATTACGAGACCTTCGGCAAGTTCATCTTCGTCCGCTCGAATTTCGGGGCGGAACTTCGCTTGGGCAACGGGCCCTTCGCGGACGGAACTTGGATGCAATGGCTGCACCCTTCACAAAGCATCGTCGAACTGCGACGTTATCAGCAGATGGGAGAACTCACGTATGTCGCGGTGCGAAAACGCGAGGCGATGGAGTTTATCCGCGCCAGCTATCCTCGGTTCGCGTGGATCAGCGTGAAGCGTTTCATTTACTACTGGGGAGGCCTGCCGCGATCTTCCAAAATAGCAGCACTCGCGCCGTTCAAAAATTCGCTGTTCATGGCATCATCAGTGCTGGCTTTTTGGGGACTCGGTCGGGCCCTGCGGAGGCATCGGCCGGGGGCATGGCTGTTTTTCTGCCTGCTTCTTACGTATCCGACGATCTACTATTTCGTCTTCCCGCACCCGAGGTATCGTCACCCCATCGAGCCTGAACTCGGGATATTGATTGTGTATGTAATTTCGGAAGCAGAGGGGATTCACTCTCGAAAAAGCTCGCCAAAGGCCGTCTAACTATTTTCCCTGCCGCACGTCTAACCGGCACCGCCGGGAGGAGTCATGAATAGAAATCGCCAGATATCTGCCTGGATTGCTCTGATGGTTGGGGCCGTCGCCACTTTGGCATTAAATGCCACACGCGCCAATGCTGCGGACGACCAGCCTCTCGTAACTGAGGAATTCCATCACACCTATCCGCTGAATGCCAATGGCCGATGAAGTCAAAGTGGACGCGATCAAGCGCGCGGAAGATGAGCAGGAGCTTAAGGATGAGGAGATCCGCGTGGATGCGAGTGCGGATTCCATTTCCATCCAGACCAAATATCACCAGCGGGAAGAGAGCTGGCAAAACCGCCATCATCGCGGCGCGGAAGTCGAGTACACGATCACCGTCCCACGCAATGCGCGTCTCGATGAAATCAAGCTGATCAATGGAGAGCTCGACATTATCGGCGTGAGCGGCGAAGTGCGCGCGTCGTGCATCAATGGAAGACTGGTCGCTCGTGGACTGGAGCGAGCAGTAAAGCTGCAGACCATCAATGGTCCTCTGGAAGCAGATTTCAATCAAGCGCAAGCGACTTTAATCGAATTGTCATCGGTAAACGGTCCGGTCCGGTTGACGCTGCCTTCCGATACGAAGGCGCACATTGAGGCAACAACGGTGCATGGGTCAATCGAAAACGATTTCGGACTGCATACAAATAATCACCGCTGGGTTGGCCACGATTTGAATGGTGAGCTGGGCACCGGCGGACCGCATATCCGGATCAGTAACGTGAATGGACCGGTCAATGTGCAGCATGCAAATGACGGCCGTGCGCTGAGCCCTGCGAAAGATTTGGGCGACCGCGAGAAGGGCGACGAAATTTAGACTGCTGCCGCCTGAGTGACTTCCTGCAAGCTGGCGGCAAAAAGATTGATGGCCCGGTCAATTTGTTCTTTGGAAATGATAAGCGGCGGTTGAAAACGGACCACGTTTCCGTAAATGCCGCCGACTCCAACCAGAAGACCCTGCTTGAGCAACGAATCGCGAAGGCCCTCTGCCTCAGAGCTGGCCGGCGTGAGCTTCTCGTCGCGAACCAGTTCTACTCCGATCATCAGGCCAAGGCCGCGAACTTCGCCGATGATGGGATTCTGCTTTTGCAGGTCGCGCAGTTTTTTCATCGCATATTCGCCGATCTCGGCTGCACGTGCTGGCAAGTTTTCATCCTGCATGAATTGGATGTTGGCGAGCGCGGCGGCACAGGAGACCGGATTCCCACCGAAGGTTGAAAGATGGTCACCGGGCTTGTACGCGGCTGCGATCTGCGGGCGAGTGGTAAAGGCGCTGAGCGGGAATCCATCGGCGATGCCCTTCGCTGTGACCAGAATGTCTGGCGTGACGCCGTAATGCTCGATGGCGAACATCCTTCCGGTGCGTCCGAAACCGGACTGCACTTCGTCCGCAATAAACAGGATGCCATGCTGGTCGAGTACATTTTTGATCTCACGAAAATAATTCGGCGGCGGAACGATAATGCCGCCTTCTCCCAGCACCGGTTCGGCGATGAACGCAGCAACGTCACCTGAGGTCTCGAAACGAATTACGTCATCCAGACACTTGGCGCAATATTGCGCGCAGCGTTCCGAATCGTCTGGCCAGAGCGAGCGATACGCGTATGGAACCGGCGCAAACGCGATGCCGGGCGCGTAGGGGCCGCCACGCTTCTTGCGTCCTTGATTGCCGGTGATGCTGAGCGCTCCCCAGCTTCGGCCATGGAAGCTGGCATGCAGCGAGATAAATTCATGCTTGCCGGAATAGAGCCGCGCAAGCTTTAACGCGCCTTCAATAGCTTCAGCGCCGCCATTGCCGAAGAATGTCTTGGTCAGACCATTCGGAGCGATTTGCGCAATCTTCTCTGCGAGATCAGCGACCGGCTGCGCATGATAAAGATAGGAGGCGCAATGGACCAACTTATCGATCTGCGCCTTGGCGGCTGCGATCACTTTCGGATTATTGTGGCCGGAGTTGACGACTGAAATTCCGGAAAAACAGTCGAGATACTCACGACCGGTTTCATCCCAGACCTGAGCTCCGCTGGCGCGATCAATCACAATGGGCGCAACCGACTTCATGAAGCCGGTCATTATGTAGTCTTTGTATTTTTGGATGGTTTCCGACATGCATCCCTCTAGACACTCTTCGTGTACCTTCGTGTCCTTTATGGTTAGAGTTTGTTCAACCACTAAGGACACGAAGTAGTACGCAGAAGAACAAAATCAAAACTTCCTTGAGTGCTCCGCCGCCCAGCGCTCGACCACGACCTTCTTCTCGGTGTAAAACTCAACAGCATCGCGTCCTTGTGCGTGCTGAACGCCAAAAAAACTGTCCTTCCATCCGCTGAATGGGAAATACGCCATGGGTGCGGCGACTCCGATGTTGATGCCAATATTTCCGGCTGATGCCTGATTTCCGTATGCGCTACTTTCCAGAAAGGCCAGCGCTTCATCGAGATCGCGTGCATGGACGAGACTGAGCACCGGACCGAATATTTCTGTGTCAGTCAGTTCGCTGTTGGGCGGGAGAGCATCGAGAACGGTCGGGCTTACAAAATTCCCCTTCTCGCTATTCCTAAGAGTCGCGCTCCGGCCATCCAGCAAAACCTTGGCACCTTCATTCGCGCCCCGTTCAATCAATGACTTCACCCGTGACTTACTTTGCTGAGTAATCACCGGACCCATCTGGACGCCCTCGTCCAAGCCGTTGCCAACGCGCAACGAAGCGGCGGACTCGGTGATAGCGTCGCGGAATGTCTTCTGCGCTTCTCCTACCGTCACTGCAACTGAGACGGCGAGGCAGCGCTGGCCGGCGCACCCGAATGCGCTGTCGCTGATAATTTGGGTCGCCATCTTCATGTCCGCGTCAGGCAGAACGATGACGTGGTTCTTCGCACCGCCCTGACATTGCGCTCGCTTGCCGTTCTCTCCCGCGCGAGCGTAAATGTATTTCGCAATCGGCGTAGAACCGACAAAGCTGATCGCGCGAACCTTGGGATGATCGAGCAGCGTATCAACCGCCTGCTTGCCGCCGTTCACAAGATTGACAACGCCCTTCGGCAGACCGGTTTGCGCAAGCAGTTCGAAAGCGTACCTCATGGTCAGCGGCACCCGCTCCGATGGCTTCAGCACCAGCGTATTCCCGCAGGCAATTGCATACGGCAGAAACCAGAACGGAATCATCCCGGGAAAATTGAATGGCGTAATCGCGGCAACAACTCCGACCGGCTGACGGATCATAGTTTCGTCAATTCCGCGCGCCACATCTTCGAGGTTGTAGCCCTGCATCATCATGGGAATGCCGCAGGCTACTTCCACGTTTTCGATAGCGCGACGCAGCTCGGCCTTCGACTCGGCTAGGGTCTTGCCATTTTCGAGGGTGATGATGCGTGCCAGTTCGGCGAGATGTTCTTCGAGGAGCTGCTTTAGCTTGAAGAGAGGCTGAATCCGGTCTTCAGGTGGAGTGCGGCGCCACGCTGGAAATGCAGCCGCGGCAGCTTCGATTGTCTGTGCTACTTCGGCCCCTGATGAAAGCGGGACACTGGCCAGGACCTCGCCGGTGGCGGGATTTACAACATCCTGCCAGTCGGCGGAGTTTGATTCGCGCCATTCACCATTTACATAATTCGGAACTCGCGTGATCGGCGGAGCTGCAGTTGTAGTCATGGTTGAGAAAATCTTTCCCGTTCATCAAGGATCGTATTCACTTTGTGGCCATTTCGACGGCGCGCGCCGGTTTCGTGCCGACTGACGCAATCGCGCTTTCCAGCACGTCGAGAGCTTCGTCCATTTGTTCATCACTAATCACCAGCGGAACCAGAACGCGGATCACGTTGCCATAAGTGCCGGCAGTGATTGTGATTAGGCCGTGCTCATAACAATACTGAGTGATCTTCCTGGTCTGTTCGGTAGCGGGCGCACGCGTTTCTCGCGAGTTGACCAGTTCGATCGCGCGCATCCCACCAAGTCCGCGTATATCGCCGATCAAATCAAAACGTTCTTGCCATTGCTTCGCACGTGCAACGAACCGCTTTCCTATCATTTCAGCTCGCTGCAGCAAATCGCTGCCCTCAAGAACATCCAGCACGGCATTGGCCGCGGCGCAGGCAAGCGGATTTCCAGCAAACGTCCCACCTAAACCACCCGGGCCCGGCGCGTCCATGATTTCCGCACGGCCGGTGACCGCAGCCAAAGGCAATCCGCCACCGAGGGATTTTGCGGTGACGATCATGTCCGGCTCAATTCCATAGTGCTCGCTGGCGAACATCTTCCCGGTGCGTCCGAAGCCGCTTTGCACTTCATCCGCGATGAAGAGCACGCCATGTCGGCGGCAAATATCCATAATGATCGGGAAGAATTCTGGCGGCGGGGCAACAAAGCCACCTTCGCCGAGCACCGGTTCCGCGATCACTGCGGCAACATCTTCCGAAGCCACCAGTCGCTTGAATGTGTCCTCGAGATGCCGCGCACAGTGAAGGTTGCACGAAGGATACGCAAGCGAGTACGAGCACCGGTAACAATAGGCATAGGGAATCCGGTACACATCGGACGGAAATGGAGCAAAGCCGGATTTGTACGGATGCGTCTTGCTGGTCAGTGCCAGCGCCATCATCGTGCGTCCGTGAAACGCGTCTTCGAATGCGATCACGGCCGAGCGACCAGTGTGCGCGCGGGCGATCTTGATTGCGTTTTCGACGGCTTCGGCGCCAGTATTCAACAGAATCGTCTTCTTTGGAAATTTGCCGGGTGTGAGGTGATTGAGACGTTCGGCGAGCTTTATATAACTCTCGTACGGAGTTACCTGCGAACAGGTGTGAAGAAACTCTTGAAGCTGCGCCTCGATCGCTGAGATCACAGTCTGATTGCGATGGCCAGTGTTGATGCAGCCAATCCCGCCGGCGAAGTCGAGAAAGCGATTCCCATCTACGTCCTCAAGCCATGCATCTTGCGCGCGAGCAACGTACAGCGGCGTTGCATGCGAAAGGCCGCGAGGCACTGCAGCGTCACGGCGGTCGGCGAGAGCGCGTGAATTTGGTCCCGGAATTTCGGTTCGTAACTGGATGGTACTCATGAGCGTTCTATTTCCGTCGAAGAGCTGCCCTTCAGGGCCGCGCAACTGGCCTTATTGACTTAACGCGGCGCTGAAGCGCCGCTCTTCCACGGTGCTTTCGTTCAACGAAACTTCATATAAAACTAGTCTCAGTACCAGCCAATCGGCTGCTCGTTCAAATTGATGTGCACTTGCTTCGTCTCGAGATATTCTTCAATTCCCCAGGGTCCGAGCTCGCGACCGAATCCCGATTGCTTGTAGCCGCCCCAGGGTGCTTCGACGTAAGTCGGCTGCATGTGATTCACCCACACAATTCCTGCGCGCAACGACTTGACGACGCGGAATGCTTTGAAGATGTCGCGCGTCCAGACCGCCGCTGCTAGACCGTAGGGAGAGTCGTTGGCGATTTTCAGTGCGTCTTTCTCGTCTTCGAATGGGATGACCGAGGCCACGGGACCAAATATTTCTTCACGCGCAATTCTGGCACTATTGTCAACGTCGTAAAAAATCGTGGGCTCCAGGTAATAGCCTTTGGCAAATTTCTCGGAACGACCTCCGCCGATTGAAATCTTTGCTTCTTTCTTTCCGAGATCCTGGTACGAACGCACGCGCTCGTACTGATCTTTGCTGATGACAGGGCCCATTTTGGTTTCGCGCTCGAGCGGCGGACCGAGCTTGATGTTGCGTGCCTTCTCCGTCATGGCGTCCACAAATTTCTTGTAGATGGGCTTCTGCACCAGAATGCGACTGCCGGCAGAGCAGACTTCACCTCGGCGAAGAAAATGTTGGGAGACTTCCCGCCCAGTTCCAGAGTCACGCGCTTCACCGTCTCAGCCGCCTGTCTGACTATGATCTTCCCTACTTCCGCACTGCCAGTGAACGCGATCTTATTTACGTCAGGATGCTTGACCAGCGGAGCCCCACAGGTTTCTCCAAAGCCGGTGATTACGTTCACAACGCCGGGCGGCAAGCCGATCTCAGAAAACCAGTTCGCCATTTCAAGCGCGGTCAGCGGAGTCTGTTCCGCTGGCTTCAGAACGCAGGTGCAGCCGGCCGCCAATGCTGGCGCCAGCTTCCACGCCGCCATGAGCAACGGATAGTTCCAGGGAATGATCTGTCCCGCGACGCCGACTGGTTCCTTCAGTGTGAGACTGACGGCGTTGTCCGGAACGGGGTTCACATATCCAAGAATTTTTGTTGCTAGGCCTCCGTAGTATTCGAAGCAAGTCGCGACGTCGGCGATATCGTATTCGGCTTCGACGATCGGCTTGCCGGTGTTGCGGCACTCTAGCTCGGCCAACATGGCTGAGTTCTGCCGGATTTTTTCTGCGAGACGAAAGAGCACGCGGCCACGCTCTTGTGGGGTGGTTGTCGCCCATGGCCCGTCTTCGAAAGCAGCTTTGGCAATCACTTCTTCGGTGGAGGGATCGTAAACTGGAAAGCTGTTGTCGGAACTGCTGTCATTCCACTCGCCATTAATAAAGAGCTGATATGTTTTCACCTCCGCTGAAACTCCAGCCGGCATAATAATGACCTCCTGCAATCAATTCGAGCTTCGTTCGATTGGGCGGGCCTAGAGGACCGCCCCTACACGGACACGCGTGTTCGTTGCCTTCCTGCGACCGTACACGAAAAAGAAAAACGCAGCGAGCGCGATGGCAAACACCGTCATGCCAATCATCCAGGCTTCATACCAAAAAACGGATGTGATCTGCTGCGCAGGAAAGAAGACTAATGCGATACCCGCACACGTGGTTATGAATCCACATAGACCCGCCGCGAACAATGTGCCTCGTCCGTATCGGCCCGAGGCGTCGTTCATCCAGCCAAATTTCACTAACGCCGCGAACATGTAGAGAAAAGGTACGAGTTGCAACACAACCGCGAGCGACAACAATCGTTGAAAGGTCTCTTGCACGTGAATGCCGCCGGCAAAGTTGATGACTACCAGCACCGCCGATACGACAAACTGTACGATCAGTGCGGCATGGGGCGTCGCGTACTTCGGATGAATCTTTCCCATCCAGCTTGGCATATACGAATCGAGGCCCGCAACAAACGGAATGCGGGCTGCACCACCTGTCCACGCCGAGCCGATTCCCGCAATCGCGAAGCACAACATCAACGCGAACGGAATTGTGATACCTGCAACGCCAACGCGCTGCGCCATGTGGCCAACCGCCTGAACAATGCCCTGCAGAATACTGATGTCGTTTTTTCCTACGGCAACCAACAGTGTGAGAGTTGTCGCAATGTAGAGCACTCCGGAAATCACGCCGCCCCAGGCCACGGCGCCGGGCATGGTTCGGGATGGATCGCGAATTTCGTCGCCCATCACCGACGCGAGCTCAAGTCCGACCAAGCCGAAACAGATCACGCCAAACGAATTCAGCACCGAACGATAGTCGGCCGGCATGCGAAAATCAGCTGCGCTGAGATGAGCGCCGAAGCGCATCCAGATCATGATGCCAAGTCCGACCAGGACGGCAGCGGCGATTCCGGTTCCAATCGCGCCCACATTGTTAATCCATTTCCCCACACCAAGGCCTGCGATGTTCAGCGCCGTAATCAGCGCCAGCAGAGCTAAAGACGTCACCAGAGCAAACGCTTTATTTTCCGCAAGCCACTCGTGCCCCGGGCCGAGAACGTACACTGACACGCCGACGAAATAGAGCATGACCGGCGGCACGTACAGCATCTGGTTTGTCCAGTAGCACCAGCCGGACAAGAAACCATTAAAGTCGCCGAACTCTTCTTTCGCCCATAGATAAACTCCGCCTTCTCCCGGATAACGATGCGAGAGCTCGATCACGGCGATCCCCTGCGGCCAGAAAAACAGGAGGATGGAGATGATCCAAAGCCAGATCGTCACCCCGCCATTCGCCGCGATCGACGGCACCACGTTCAAGTTGAAGACGGCGACCACGAACAGCAAAACAAGGTCCCAGCGACCGAGAACGCGCTTCAGGTGGGGCGGATTGGCGATTTCGGTGGTGATGGACAAGGGGGCAGCCTCCGTCGCAGATTAGTTCTAGTGTGCGACCACGGCCGACGAGCGTTCTTGCTGAGCCTTCGCCAGCGCTGGCGCCACATCCGCAAACGCAGCGATATGTTTTTCAATATCCGCATCGGTGTGCTGCACGGAAATCGTCCACTGCTCGTCCCACCAGTAAGGTTGCGCCATCACGCCGCGATTCACCATGGCGAACCAATAGTGCCGCCACAGATCGGTATCAACAGTGATCCAGTCGCGGTAGTTGCGAATCTCGTTCGGATACAACATGAGAGCGCCATTCGCTCCAGCGCTGATTATGTAAGCCTGCAAGCCGGACTTTGAAACAATCTCGCGATATCCGTCAGTTAGTTTTTTACTGAGCTTTTCTACGTGTGAATAGTTTTCGCGAGTCAGCACGTTGCGAAAAGTTGCCAAGCCCGCAGCCATTGAAACCGGATTGGTGTTGTAGGTCCCGCCGTGAAACACTTTGTGCTCGGAGATCAGGTCCATTACGGATTTGTGCGTTCCAAAAGCCGCAAGCGGCAGGCCGCCACCAATAGATTTCGCGAGGCAAATCATGTCGGGAATGACGCCGAAATATTCCGACGCGCCTCCCCAGCCTAGCTTGGCGCCAGTCTTCACTTCGTCGAAGATCAGGAGGGCGCCATAATCCGACGTTCATCAGAATCGGCTCGAGAATGATGGCTGCAATCTGTCCCGGATTTTCCTTAAAGCGCCGCTCGACACTCGCGAGATCGTTAAAGGTCGCGATCAGCACGTTCTCGAGGCTTGCTTTGGGTACGCCGAGTCCGCCTGGTACCGGCGTCGGACGATTGATGTCGCCAAAATCCGGCGCGTGCGGCTTTACGCTGACGAGAGCCGCGTCATGCAAGCCGTGGTAAGCCCCTTCGAACTTCACAATCTTGTCGCGTCCGGTGGCCGCCCGGGCCAGACGGATACCATGCATGGTCGCCTCGGTTCCGCTGTTGCCGAAACGAACCATCTCGACCGGAAAGCGCTCGCAGATTTCTTCCGCGAGTTCCCATTCCATGTCATGCGGCATGCCGAACATGGTTCCGGTCGTCAGGCGCTGCCCCACAGCTTTCATCACTGCGGGATGACAGTGCCCGGCCATTAGCGCGCCGAAGCACAGGTTGTGGTCCAGATAGTCATTGCCATCCAGATCGCGAAAGTGCGAACCACTTCCTTCTTTCACAAAGATGGGATAAGGATCGTAAGCGCGGTAATTGCTGGCGACGCCCAGCGGAATGCGCTTCAGGTTTTTCTTGTGCGCCTCTGCCGACTTAGGCGTGCGCCGCACATAAGTGTCGAGTTCTTTCTGTAGATCGGGGTACATCATGGTCTCCGATTAGTCTCAAGCCGCAGAGTGTGCGGCCATTAGATTTGTTACGGGGCTGCAAAGGCCCGCCCGGATCGAGCTAGAACTTAAATTTTAAAGCAAACTGCACCAACCTCGGATCGCGAACCTGGTTGACCTGTCCAAACTGTGATCCGTCGGAGAAATTGCCGTCCGGATTAAAGAATTGCGTGTGGTTGAAGATGTTGAAGAACTCGGCCCGGAAGTCAACCTGCCTACCTTCGGAAAATGGAAACGTCTTCAAGATCGCAAAATCAGTTTCACTGATGTGCGGGCCGCAGCAAACGGTGCGAGGAGAATTTCCGATCCGACCGAACGTATTGTCTTCGCTGAACAAAGTTGGATCGAAGTAGTACAGACCATTGTTCTGCGGCTTCATCGTTTTGAATGGCGCCACCAGGTCCGGCTCGCCGGGCAACTCGAAATCAAAGCTGTACATTAGCTCCTGATCATCGAGTGTGGAGATTCGAATCGGGAAACCCGTCTGGAACGTGGTAATGCCAGAGAAGCCCCACCCGTTCAGGAGATGTCCTTTTGCTCCGTCGTACTGTCGTATCGAAGGCTGCCAGTAATAGCTCAGGACGATGCGATGCCGCGCATCGAAAGCGGACAGTGAACGGCTGCGGCGCGGATCAATCGGGTTAAGAATGCCCTCGAAGCTCGATGCCTCGTCGAAGGACTTGCTGAAGGTATAAGCGGCGGTAAACTGCAACCCGTGCGCGAACCGTTTATCAAGTGACGCTTGCAAAGAGTTGTAGGCGGAATTGGCGATGGTGTCCTGGGCGAAAATGCTGCTGAAAACCGGAATGCCATCTGCGGGACAACCATTCCCTGTCATAGGATCGCACTGGGGTGACGAATATCGCCGCAAGCCGACTAGAGTAATGTCATTGGCAAGCGTCGTGTTCGGCGCGATCGTTGTTGGCCCGTTCGGTCCATAAGGGAGATGCAAACCATTCGGCCCAGTCACTGACCCAGCCGGGATAGAGAATCCAATGTCGGCGAAGTATGGGCCGCAAGAATCGGGCCCGAGAATGTCAATAATATCCAGGCAGGTCTGGGGGTTCCCGTAATTGATGTCGTGCGTGGCCAGCAAGCGATGACCTTGCGATCCCACATAGCCAATCTCAAGCTTCAGATCGTTCGTCAACTGCCGCTGGA
>QHZV01000410.1 GCA_003224785.1 Acidobacteriota bacterium | reverse complement strand
TCATCGCCTGTATTTCGTATGTGCGACGCCGTGCGTTGCCCTTCTCTGCGCCTTCATCCCTTCCGCCGATCTCGATTCTTAAGCCGCTCAAGGGAACTGATCCTGAGATGTACCAGAGCTTCCGCTCGCACTGCATCAAGAATTATTCGGAATACGAACTCCTATTCGGGATCAGCGACCCACAGGATCCGGCAGCGGAAATTGTGAAGCGCCTGCAACAAGAGTTCCCCGATCGACGTATCGAACTCGTGTACTGCGATAAGAATCTTGGCCCTAATGGCAAAGTGAGCACTCTCGCTCAGCTCTCAGCCGTCGCGAAACATGACGCACTCTTGGTCAATG
>QHZV01000409.1 GCA_003224785.1 Acidobacteriota bacterium | reverse complement strand
TCTAGCCGACGACTATCAACTCGGCCGGCGCATTGCAGAAAGTAATCTCCGAGTTCAACTATCGCGCACGTCTGTTGAAACGTACCTTCCCGCGTATGACCTTTCCCGCTTTATTACTCACCAATTGCGCTGGATGCGGACCATTCGCGCCTCGCGACCGGGTGGCTATGCCGGGTTGGTAATGACATTCACTCTTCCGTGGGCCATCCTCGCACTACTCCTTGCGCGCGGGGCACATTGGGCCTGCCTACTCTTCGCCGCTGCCATATTGCTGCGATTCGCAGTCGCGATCATTAGCGGAAGGACTGTCCTTCGCGATCGCCATCTGTTTCGTTTGCTCTGGTTGCTTCCGCTTCGTGATCTGCTGACGCCGTTTGTCTGGATTGGCGGACTCGTAGGCCGCAAGATTATCTGGCGGGGCAAAGAATTCGAGCTGAGGGACGGCAAGCTAATACCGGGCGACTAAGGCACAGGCACAACACAGCCTCCTCCAACCTACGTACCCGCCTCTCTGTCCTGCGCCACAATCTGCCCACCGGTTGTGAATCGATAGGTTTCCCCGCGCCAATAAAACGTATGACTTAGGAAACTCGCAGCCCAGACTACAAACCCTTCCAGGTCCCGCAATGGATACAGCCAGCACAGGCGCAATGCGCGCGAATCACGCAGCAGCCATCCGCCAACCACAACCGACTGAATCATGCGATTCACGAATGCCGCCCCGAAGAGCGCGAGTCCCCATGCACCATGCCCCAAAGCAGCGGCCGCAAGCAGCCCGAGCACTCCAAACGGCATTGCAAAAGTAAGTCCAGTTCCAACGTGCCCCATGGGACGCGAATGCCGCGTGCTCTTCATCCAACGCAACTGGTCCCCTAATGTCCGAAGAAACGGCCTGGGCGTGAGCACGTGATAAATGAAGTAATGAGAAAAGATGACTCGATATCCCGCAGCCCAGATCTTGTTACCCAGAACGTAATCGTCCGAATAGTAGTCTGCCGTTGATCGAATTCCACCAATCGCGTCAAGCGCATCGCGGCGCAAGGCCACAGCCGGGCCCAGCGCAAATCGTGTACCTTCCAGCATGTCCGCGACCACCACGCCGGAAGGCATTTCCACCGACATCCCGACCGCCTCCAGCAATGACCAGAAATCCGCAGCCGGCTCACCGCGATAAAGGCACGTAACCAGGCCCAATTTAGGGTTCTGCAGTGGCGGAATCACGTTGCGGAGAAAGTCACGTTCAACCCGGACGTCACTGTCGCTGATGACGAAGAAATCATTGCGCGACATCGGGATCATCTTGTCCAGCGTGAACACCTTGGCGTTCGGCCATTCCGGCGGCCCGGAGATCACAATTCGGCTCTTCACCTGCGGATAACGCGCGCGCAAGCGTTCCGCCAACCGGATCGCTGCATCATTCTCGCTACGGGCGCCAAGGATAATTTCATAGTCCGGATAGTCCTGCTGAAAAAAACTTTCGAGATTCCGCTCGAGCCGCTCTTCCATTCCGTGGACAGGCTTGAAGATGGTGACCGGCGGAAGTCGATCGTGGGGAAATTTCAGAACTGAAGCTCGGTCTTGCTCAGCACGCTTTCTGAATCTCACTGCGGCGATCACGACCAGAATAAGAAAAATGGTCGCGCTGACCAGACCAAATGACGCAATTCCCAGTAGCACTCGCCAGAACAGGGCGATCATGGACCAAGTTCCCGGTTCGTGAAAATCGCCTTCCCTCCGCTGCGCGACAGAAGATACTGCGGCAATCCAGTCAGCTCTTTTGGCCGATCCTGGTCCGTCCACAGAAACACGGTCGTCGGACTCGTCCACAGCCGCGCAAGTGAAGCCTGGGTCTCAAAAACTCGTGGCGCAT
>QHZV01000408.1 GCA_003224785.1 Acidobacteriota bacterium | reverse complement strand
TTTTCAATCCAACATTTTGAATTTTTAGCGCGGTTGCAGATTTTTCGCGCACACGGAAGAGGCATGAAACCAAAACGAACTATTCTCTGCGTTGACGACAATGAACAATCACTCTCCATTCGAAAAGTAATGCTGGAAACCCGCGGCTATCGCGTCCTGGCATATTCCGACGCGCAACAGGCGATGGAGCGCTTCGCACAAGGCGGCGTGGACCTGGTGCTCACGGATCTGATCATGCCCGGCATTGATGGATCGAAGCTGATTGAAAACGTGAAATTCATCTCGCCGGAAACTCCGGCCATTCTCCTCTCCGGCAAAGTCAAAGTCTACGAACATGAAACCGGAGCCGACGTTTTTCTCGCCAAAGGAATGTATGCACCCGCAGATTTGCTGGAGCGAATCCGCTTACTCCTGGTGCGAAAGCGTGGGCCAAAACGCGCCATTGCTCGGTCTATCGCGCAGGTGACTCCGCCGCCTGCTCACCGCACAGCCTCGGCGTGAATAGCTTGTTGTAAGATCAATACTTCGAATGGCTGCAATCATAGAAGCTGTTGATCTCCACAAGACCTACCACATCGGCAAGATTGAAGTCCCGGCCCTCCGAGGCATTTCGTTCACCGTTGAGAAGGGCGAATTTGTAAGCGTGGTCGGCCCCTCGGGCAGCGGCAAGTCAACTCTTTTCTATCTTCTTGGCGGGCTGACGCGGGCTGACTCGGGCACTGTCTTCATTGACGGCGCCGATTTTGCGCGGCTTTCCGATTCGGCCCGCACACGCCTCCGCAAAACCAAAATCGGTTTCGTATTTCAAAAATTCAATCTATTGCCGACACTCGACGCGCGCTCGAATATTGACGTCGCCATTGATATCGCTGGAAAAAACGGCGACCGAGACGCCGCTTACTTCGAGAAAATTGTGGGACTTCTCGGCTTGAGTAAGCGCCTTCAACATCGCCCGGCAGAACTTTCCGGAGGCGAGCAGCAGCGGGTGGCGTTGGCGCGCGCGCTCATCAATCGGCCGGCCATCGTGCTGGCGGACGAACCGACTGGAAATCTTGACTCCAAGAATTCAGAAATTGTTCTGCAGATGCTGCGACATTCTAACCAGGAATTGGGCCAGACAGTGCTGATGATCACCCACAATCCCGAAGCGGCGGCATACGGCGATCGCATTATTCATATGCGCGACGGCGAGATTGTGGAAGCAGAGAAGGACCCCCAGTGGCACACCGGACACTGAAGAATTGAATCATTGCACCATCGGGGATTTGAATGATTGAATCAAACGGGCAGGTATGCTTCGCTCACGACTCATCTCTCACAACTCACTACTCGGCCTTCACTGATTCAATCCCCCGATGATTCAATGATTCAATCCGCTGCGTCGCGTAGTTTATAATTTAGCCACCGAGCGGGAGTAACTCAGTGGTAGAGTGCGACCTTGCCAAGGTCGAAGTCGCGGGTTCAAATCCCGTCTCCCGCTCCAGATTTCATCCCAGAGATAGCCGACGTAAGTACAACCAAGTGTGGTTTGCGGCGCATCGCTTGTGTGCAGGAGGGCTCTACTATGCCTTGGAAAGTTGGATTGTGGGCTGTCATTGCCGTCGTGGTGCTGGCGGGTTTGGGATGCGGCAGTCATTTGAGTTCGGTGAATCTGACACCGGGGGTGGCAGATGCTAAGAACTTCCCTAATGGGCAAGTCCAGTTTATTGCCACCGGCACCTATAGCGGATCGTCTAAAGTGGTGCCACTGACAAATCTGACTTGGTGCGTGGGTGCTACGAACGGTGGCTGCAAAGGAAACGTTATATCGGTCGCATCGGTAAGCAGCAGCGGAGTTGCTCAGTGTTTGCCCGGCGCCACTGGAACCGCCACCATACTTGCCGGGTCTGGTGGTCACGCCACGAATCCCGACCGCGGATTTAACATGTCAGTGTTTGGCAGTGCTCAAATCACTTGCCCATGAGCTCCTGCCGAAGCCTCCCTTGCCACCCAACCCGGGCTATTGGATAATCTTCGCTCGGCCTGCTAATTTTATATTGAGGGCGCGGTACCCAAGTGGTAAGGGAGAGGTCTGCAAAACCTTTATACGTCGGTTCGATTCCGACCCGCGCCTCCAAACCTTCAATAGTAGCCGTCTCGTTTCGCTACCTTTACTCTTGACGAATCGAAGCAAGGCGTACCACCGCTTTTCAGCTTGTCCTGGCGGTGACAAGTCTGGACTCTGACCCTCACCCTCACGCCAAAACTCCGTTCAATCCTCGGTTCGTCCCTTAATTTCTCTGCTTCACAAAACAGCCCGAGTAGTATGATTACATCAGTTTTCACGATCTATTCATTCCGGCTTAATTCTTAGCAAGTAAAACGAAAGCTGCTGTTTTTGCGAACGTTCCTGCGCTCCGTTGCGAGGAGGAGTAAGCCCATGCGCGAACTGATTGTGTCCCGCCGAGCTTTTCTAATATTGGCATCAATTCTTATTTCGGCTGCTCTCGCCTTTTCGCATGCTGTCTTGAAATACGATGTCGCCACCGAGACCAAATTCAAAGGCACCATTGAGGATTTGAAGCTCCCGGAAAAAGCCAATAACAAGGAAATTGCGCATTTCACCATCAAGAGCGGCGCGGATACATTTGATCTCTATTTGTGTCCGAAGTTCTTCATGGATGATATGGGCGTGATCTTTGCAAAGGGAGATGAGATCGCATTCAGTCCTGGCTCGAGAGGTAGTGAAAGGAACTGATACGCTCGTGCTGCGCGATGCAAAGGGCGTGCCGGTCTGGAACTGGCGAAAATAGCGTCCGCAGAGACGTTGCTCGCAACGTCTCCTGTCGGCAGCGTCCACGCTCTCTGTGTGCTTAGCACATGCTGCCTGCAAAAGACGTGGCAAGCTACGCCTCTACAAACCCTAATTGCTTGCGCCAAGAATCTCCGGCGGATCGAGCAAACATTTCTTCCAGAAGTTCTCTTCCGAGATGCTGCCATGACGCCATTGGTCGAGATCCTCGCGAGTTGACGCGATCATTCCGCCATCCTCGGCGTCGAAAATCAGCACCAGACCATCGGCTCCCACCGGCAAAACTTCTTTGCTAAATACCGAACCGGCGAAGCGGAGTTTGTCCTGCGGGCTGGTAATGCGTCCGGTTCCGCTAGCCTGCTGCACGGAAATGATTTTTGCGTTTTTCCCTTTCAACGGACCCCAGGTGCCCGGGAACAGACCGACTTCCTCACTGCTCACGGAAAATTGAGCGCTCACCGAAGCGGTAGCTGGTTTCGCCACTTCTTGGACCTGCGGCTGCTCATTCTTTCCGGCGAGTGATGCATCCAGCATCTCGACGCTTGAACGCCTCAGCCACCCGCGGGACAGACCAGACATTCGCACGTGCACCCACTGAGGGTTTACATCGAGAATTTCGAACTCGTCTTCTGCGCTGGCCATGAACAATACTTTGGCGTCGGCACTCGGCGCTTCAAGAATTGGAGTCTGGTCGCGCTTGATGGCAACCAGGTTTGTTGGGTGACTCTGATTGCGAAGAATCTCGGCCAGCCCTCGCGCTTCTTCATCGAGGGGCGACTCCTGCTGCCTTGCCTTGTCTGAGGTTGAAACGCTACCTGAGTGCTTGGGCAGCTGCGGCATCGGTGCCGAAATATCCGGACCCGGTTCCGCTTTGGCTTCGGCGTGCGGCTTCGCACCCAGCGAATCCTGCAAGCGGTCGAGCAAGTCGGACTCGAGTCGTCCATTGGATTGCAAGATCTCGTAATCAGCGTGAGGCGGCGCGTCGTGCCAGGCAGTGATCTTCGCCGTAACGCTCACAATCGATGCCCCAGACGCTGTTGACGTAACGTGCACGGTGCAGTGATAGTACGGCCGCTGATAATGATCGAACGACTGGGCCCCAGCTTTAACAAAGCCATCCAGAGTCGGAAGGGATCCGGAAAACGTTGGCTGCAGTTTATTCAACGCAGCTTGAACCGTGGACGCTGGCTCCGCAAACGAACGCTGACTCAGCGTAGCGTCAGCAGAAGTACTAGCGCTCTGAGCAACGCAAAATGGTGGGACCAGCCCCAACGCCGCGATCCGTAGGAGCTTCACGGCAACAACTCCAATTGATTGTGATGTATCCACCCGTGCTGGCCGCTATCGGTCTCGACCCCGAACCAATACGGGGTCGAAATCAGAATCACTACGCGCGCGCCAGCCGGGACGGGGACAATACTCGACGCGCTTCGGAACGGCGCAGATCTGAGCTGCGCGCCCGGAGACTTCACCATCCTTTCCACGTCGTGGCGAAGTCTTTCCACGTATTTCTGAGTAGTTTCGTCGGGTGACTGCGCGATTGCGAGTTCGTTCCGCTGTTGCTCGTGCTTGCGCTCCAGCTCTTTGGCAGCCACCTCCTGTTCCTTACGTTGCTTCTCATCGGCGTTACGCTCTGCCTGCAAGTGCATGGTCGCGATGTGGTCCTGAATGGCGGCGTATTCGGCGCCTTCTACCGAACCATTTGACGGATGTGCGCGCAGGTGCAGGTCATCTACGAAAACCGCGTCAATCTTTAGAATCGCGCTCTTTTCATTTCCAGGCTGCACCACATAACGGACCGCCAGAGTTCCCGCATCTCCAGTGTCTTTAAAATTACGGGGATCGATGGCGTTCTTGCGGATTTTATAGAAGGTCCGTCCAGGCCCATCCCACTTAGGAAATGCAGATGTGCTGTCGGCGGCTTCGGCGCTGGCAATATATTCGTCTTTGTTGTATTCTCTGCTGCCCTGAATAATGCCGTCGGCAACAACATCCTGCACAGCTTGAACAAGCTCCGCCTCAGAGGCAGGAACTGTCACCGTCAGCCCCATGCCAAACGTTTCCGTAGAATTCTTGTCGCGACCGTGCGAGGACGGCTGAAACTGGGAGCTTCGAGGTAAAGAATGTGCGTTCAAGAATGCAGCTCCTGCACTCTCATATCCTGTCACATGAGTTCGTGTCAACTCGAGGTGGAGTGAAATTAGAGACAAGTTGGTGACAATTTGGTGACAATTTCGAGACAATTCCTTGACAACTAACATCGCATTGATAGAGACTTCGGAACTGCGCGCTGTAGGGGCTAAAAAGAGAATCGGTTGTGGATGTCTGCTGTCCCAGGAGGAGCCGATGACTTCTGCCCGGAGCCGTTTTGCGGGTCTGCTGTTCACTGCTAGCTTTCTTCTTTCATTCACCGGAAACGCCAAAGCTCTTCCTGCATTCGCCAGGAAATACGGTCTGCGATGCTCGGCTTGCCATGAAGCCTGGCCGATGCTGAATTACTTTGGACAAAAGTTCAAAGACAACGGCTATCAGCTGATGAACGATCGCGACTCGCCGGTATGGCAAAACCCTTCCTATTGGCCTGTCACGTTCCGCATGACGCCGTTCTGGCATCGCGAAAGCACGGACAAAGTTTCCTACGACACTACCGGCGGCGGTGCGGCCCTGAAGCGATTGTCGTTCAGCGGTTTTGACTACGGCGGCCTCGACATTCTTAGCGCTGGAACCCTGGAAAAGAACATCTCCTTCCAGATCATTCCTGCTTCAGACGAATTAGGTTCGTTCCACATCGAGGCAGTCAACGCCCGGTTGGATAACCTGTTCCACAGTCCTTGGCTGAACTTCAAGCTCGGTAAATTCGAACTCGACAATATCGTTTCCGAGAAACGGGGCCTTACGCTCTCAGCCAGCGGAGGCGGCTATAACCTTTACCATTTCATTCCGGTTGGCGACGGAAATATCTTTGGTCAACTTGGCGATAACCAGATCGGGGTGGAATGGCTGGGTCACTCGGCGAATGATCGCACTCGACTGTCGGTGGCCGTGCTCAGTTCTACCGACGGCAATCCTGACCTGCCCTATGGCAGTAACTCCTACAGCACATTTATTACCGGTAGTCACGCCTTCAACGTAGGCAAGCTAGGAACGGATCGGATCGGCTTTTACGCCATGCTCGGTGAAGCGGCTACGTCATTCCTGACCTCGGGCGGAGTGCCAATTGCGAATTCCGGTACAGGGAACAAAGGCTTCAGCCGCGAAGGTTTTGTAGGCCTTTTCTATTTCGGCAAGCTGGATTTCCAGGTTGTCACCCAGCACGGATCTGACAGCCCCTGGTTCGGCGCTGGATTCGGGAACCCAATTGACGATCCCACGGCACCCAAATGGTGCATTCGTTGAAACCCACTGGGTGCACAGCCCGCAACTAGTTTTCTTCCAGCGATCGGAATGGATCAGAATGTCACAGCAAGCTGATCCGACCACGATGCCGTCGAACCTCGGCAACTTGGATAACTACGTGTTTGGCTATCGCTATTATCCAATCATGAACAGCCGCGGCGGATTCGCATGGCATAACGAATATTCCTGGATCCGGGGCCGAGGCCTCGCGCCCGATGGATCGGACCTCACCAGCAACAGCCTGATGTTGGGCTTTGATTTCGACTTCTAAGGAGGAGAAGATGCGTACACAACATTTGAACTTTATCGCGTGCGCAGTAGCAGTGCTGGCGGTTTGCAGCCTCTCCTCTGCGCAAGTCACCAAGTACCAGGAAGACGAAAACCTGGGAATGGAAGCGCATGTCGGTAAACTCACCGGACATGCAAAAGATGCAGCAACAAATTATCGCCGCTATTGTGCCGGATGCCATGGCGACCTTGGTGATGGCGAAGGAGAGAATGCGGTGTGGCTTGATCCCAAGCCACGCAACTTTACCCTTGCCACATTCAAATGCCGTTCCACCCCGAGCGGTTCGCTTCCCACAGACGAAGACCTTTACAACACCGTCGGGCGGGGCCTCGAGAGTTCGAATATGCCTTCGTGGAACCCGCTTTCCGATCAGGCGCGTGCCGACTTGGTCGCGTACGTCAAACATTTCTCGGACCGTTGGAAGACGGAAAAGTCTGGCGCCGTAATCGAAATTCCGCCTGAACCCGCGGTCAATGCCGAGCGGATCAAAGCTGGTCAGGCGCTCTTTCAGAAGCTCGAATGCTGGAAGTGCCACGGCGTTGAAGGCCGCGCAAATGGACCGTCAGCCGACACTTTGACCGACGATCAGAATCGCCCAATCAAGCCTTTTAACTTCCACGACCAGACGAAATTCAAATGCGGCGCGGAGGATCGTGATCTGTATCGCATCTTCATGACCGGACTGGACGGCACTCCCATGCCATCGTTTTCAGACAACGTGAAGCCGGACGAGGCCTGGGACCTGGTGTTCTACTTGCGCACATTGCAGCCAATGCACACGCAGGAAAAGGAAATCGCAAAACAGCTTGGCCTGAAGCCGATCAATCCAAACGCACCGGCTCCCGCTGCTGCACCGGCAGCACCAAATGCAGCGCCGACGACCCAGCCGCAGAGCAACGAGAACAAACCGCAATGAACCGGAGCTGACAATAGGAATCGCAGTTGAACGAGGAGAAAGAGCTTTATGAAGAAGCAGGCTTGGTATCAAGGACTGGCAATATTTTCCGCGGCACTTACGTTGATTTTCGTCTTTGTAATGTCGCAGCGCGAGGTCAAGGCTGCTCCGGCATCAGGAGCCGGCATTACGGGAACCATCAAGCTGGAGGGCACTGCGCCTCACCAGCGGCCTATCGATATGTCGAAGGAGCCGGCATGCGCCGCGGTGCACAAGGCGAACCCGGTTACAACAGAAAAAGTGGTCGCTGGGTCTGGCGGTGGTTTGAAGAACGTCGTGGTCTACATTTCAGAGGGACTGAGCGGATCGGCGGAAAATGAAGTTGCCTCATCGAAGCCAATTTGGGACCAGAAAGGTTGCCAGTACATTCCGCACGTGATGGGACTGAATCCGAATCAGCACTTCGAGGTCACGAACAGCGATCCAACATCGCACAATATTCACCCCATGCCGAAGCCGGGTGGACCAAACCATGAATGGAATAAGTCCCAGCCTTCGGGGGCGCCGCCAATTGACAACACCTGGCAAGCGCCGGAAGTTGCCATTCACGTGAAGTGCAATATTCATCCTTGGATGAGCGGATACATGGTGGTAGTAAAAGGGCCGTACGGAGTGAGCGATGACTCTGGTTCGTTCAAGATTGAAAACGTGCCGCCGGGCAGCTATACATTGACCGCGTGGCAGGAAACTTTAGGAACTCAAACGCAGAAAATTACGGTCGCCGCTGGAAAACCCGCAACGGCCGATTTCACTTTCAAAGCAAAGTAGCTCGGGGGAGGGGGCCGCGGCCGCAGCGGCTCCTGTTTATTTTTGTTGAGCGCCGTGAATAGAGGACTCATGGGAAAGCTCCTGGCAGTCACTCTGGTTGTGATCGCAATCGCTTCTGCTGTTCCTATTGTTGCCCATATCTGGGTACCGCCCGCTGATATTTCTACGCACGGTTATCAGATCGACGAGCAACTATCAGACACGATGGTCGAAGCAGGAATCTGCTTCCTGGCCGCGCAGATCGTGCTCGGGGTTTTCATCTGGATGTTCTCGGGCCGGAAACCGGGAGCCAGGGTCAGAACTTTTCCCGGAGGGGCCAAAGGTCTGGTCGGAGCCGCCTTCGTCCTGGTTGGCCTGGAGGTCCTCATTCTAGGGGCATTTGGTAAGAAGGCGTGGGCCACCATCTACTTCACTCCGCCCGCAGCCGATGCGCTTCCGGTTCAGGTTCAAGCCGGCCAGTTCGCTTTTTACTTCCGCTATCCCGGACCCGATG
>QHZV01000405.1 GCA_003224785.1 Acidobacteriota bacterium | reverse complement strand
CCTGTTCTTGAAACCGATCGTGGCGCAATCCACTCCGGCATTCTGGAAAGCGAACTTCATGGCTTTCACGCGGTCCTCATGACTATGCTCGAACTGACCGCCCCCACACAGCTTCATTCCGATGACACCCAGCCCCTCCTTCTTCAACTGCCGAATGTGATCCACCACTTCGCTCACGTTGTTTGGATGGTTGGTGTCCTCATAGGTGGGGCCGTCCATGCGTGCGCCGTTGTGGTTAATGCGGATCAGTCCCACGTCGAGCCAGTTTGTGCCCGGCATCTGCCGCAGCGCCGGGAGCCCGTGCACTGAGGCCCCATGAGTGCGAATGATTTTTCTCTGCTGCGCCTCAAGGATCCCGTCCTGCCAGCGTTTCGTAGTCTCCGGCCAGTCGGCTGTGTGCTGCCAATGCAGCAGCATGATGTCAAAGTACTCGGTCTGCGAGGTGCGCCTCAACTCGTCGAACTTTGCCTGCGGGTCAACACCCTGGTGAAAGGTCGTCACTTTGCTCATCAGCTGATAGCTGTCGCGCGGCAACCCTTTCAGCGCCTCTCCCAACATGCCTGGGGTCACGTAAGCCTCAGCCGTCTCATAGAAGCGGATGCCGTGATCATAGGCATAACGCACGAGGCGCGTGAACTCCTGCTGCCCCAGTGCGGCCTGTACCTCACCGTTGTTCGATCCGGTCCCGAAGGCCAGCCGTGTCACTTGAATTTTTGAGCGGCCAAGCACCACGGTGTCAGTCGCGGTGCGCTTGGCGGCCATTAGCGGAAGAATTCCTGTGGTTGCCACTGCTCCAGCGGCCAGACCTGTTTTGAGGAAACTACGCCGGGTGATTGGATTCATCTTGACCTCCGGGGCTCAAGCGGGTAGCGATCGCTTCGTAAGTAAGCAAAACTTGGTTTGGAGCCTGCGTGTTGGCGACGGAAGTGTGCCCAGATCCCATGATATCTGGTCATTTACGAAAACATTCCTCTGCCTGTGTCCTCTTTTCATGGACTCAATGAGTACCACGGCGAATTATCACCTGCTGCTGGCAGGACTATTTAGAGGAAGGCGAAGGTGAGTAGTCCTGCCAGACGTATTTCAGCGCCTCCGGAAGTGTCTGCAGTTTCACGGCTCGGTCAACGTGGGCGGCATTGCGGGCAAAGACGAACTGATAGTTATAGCCTTTGAGCGCTAGAACCTTAGCCATCTCCTCATTTGCGAGGACCCAGTCGTGCATGTTGTCGCGCATCACATTCGGATTGAGAAGGTCGCGATCACCAACTTCCAACCAGAGTCGGATTGGCTTCTTTGGACTGCCCGCAATGAGACGCTCGTGAAATTCCCAAGCACCATGCGGGATGTGAGAGTTGTAAGGCCAGTGCTGGTTTACGAATGTTCCGGAGTAGCTGAGAACACGATGATAGAGCTCAGGGTGATACCAAGCCATTATCAGAGCGCAAGCGCCGCCTGAACTGCCACCCATGGTCGCTCTGCCGTCCGGATCATGAGTGAGCTTCATGTGGGCCCGAGTTTCAACCATGGGCAAGACTTCAGTTTCCACAAACTCAGCATAGGTTCCGGACATGGTGTCGTACTCGAGACCGCGCTCGCTGCCTTGCGCGTCACCACCTCCATTGCCGATGGAAATCGCAATCATCAACGGGACTTTATGTTGTGCGATCAACGCGTCCAGCGCGGAAAATAGCATAGGGTCGGGGCCATCAGCCCCGACTATGAAAGGCGCGACACTACCGAGAACGTACTGCTTAGGGATATAGACAGATACTCTCCGCGTGTACGGGGCGGCATGGCTTGTCGTCACGACAAGATTTGCTGGGTTCGCAGGATCAGGTGTTCCGAAGCTGTTTGGGTCGCGCGCGATCCCGGGATAAAGCTTGCTCTTGGAAGAATCCATCGTGAACTCAATCACCGTGCCTTTTGGTGCGTCCGCCTGGGACATCTCAGGAGCCGCATCGTGCGTCGGCCCCAGGATGAAATTACCGTCCACATTCGGCGCAGGCGTTGCACCGTCGGGCAATTCCTTCGCCGCGACATACCCAGCAGTGTTCGCATCGCGCGTCGGCGGAGCGACCCGCTCGGTTTTTTGCGGCGTCGCAACCGACTGAGCGAAGGCTTCAGCAATTGCAGTCACGCCGACGAGAAACGAAATGATTAGTAAATGCCGTACGAGAATGATCTTGCCGCGCGATCGGCCGAATCGGACGGCAGGATAACCGGTATTGCAACGCGAGTAAAGATGTGCGGTGGCGCGTCAATGTCAATGAGTGATGTGCGGACTTATCAACAGCTATTGCTCTCCACGGCTTCATTCGCATGGGAAATTGATTCTTGAAGGGCACATGCACTCCGACCTGCGCTATTTATACGCGCTCTCGCATGGCGGGATGGCGTGGGCAGTTCCCTTGCTGATGTGGTTCACTACAGTCGTCTTCACAACCTCACCGTATTTCAGGTGCACCCATTTCCAACGCCCGTAACCCTTGCCGAGGAACGACTGTTCTTCATCCTTGCAGTTCTCGAAATGCTTGTCGCAGTTGAAGCGGTAGTGCAGGACGCGGGTGGGCACCTCTCCGATGTCGCCGCCCGCATCCATCATCTCAGGCGCGTCCAGATCATCCACGATGGTCCCCAACGTACTGCTCTTATACGGCTTGCAATTTTCGTAGAAGTTGAACCGCGCATTGCTGACGCGCTGCGTCGGCGAGGCACCGTTCACCGGGACGCAGCGCGTGCTCAGCGCGTTGTCCTGCTCCTTGCGCTTAAAAGTGCGGTTGTCTTTCCACTCCAGCTCGGTGCCACGGATGTAAACGTACTTTTCGTCGAAGGCTTTGATATCGAAGCCGTGCGCTTCCGGGCTCTTCAGCCAGAACCAGTAGCCGGATGGCGCGAAGTCCACGTCGGGGAAGATCTTCGTGTAACTCGGATTCGTCTCACCGCTGAGGTAATGGTCCTCGCGCAAGTCCTTGCGCATCACAAAGTACTGCATGGCGTCTTCCTCTCCGGCAGGACAGGAAAAGAGCGATCCATCGGAGCTTGCCTGTTTGTCATGCTTCTCGCGGGCGAGCGCCACTGCACCCACGACGAGGCAGGCCAGAAGTAGTGACAGTGCATATTTCTGATGATGGTAGGCGATCATTTTGGGTACTCCGGTTCAAGGGAACCGCCAAATCAGGCTAGTACACCATTCACGGGCAGCGACCTGAACGATTGATATGGTGGATTTTACGCCAATTATGCGCTCTCACGCTGGTGCAACAGGCCTTGCCTGGAAAGAACCCTACATGGATTCTTCGTTTGATCTCAACAGCCCTCCGTATCGGGGACTTACCAGGAGCAACCCTTAGGAAAACATTCGTAATCAGAGCGGTTTGATCCTGAGTACAAACACTGAGCACAGGAGGGCTGGTATCGTAAGCAGGCGCTTGGTTTTTCCTGGTTGGATTCCTCTCCTGTGTGCTGTTTCCGCGTTCTCACAGTCGGGCGCCGTATCGGTTGTTAATGCCAACCAAATAGGGCAGGAGCCGATCTGTTCGGTTCGCGAAAATCAGATCCTTTCTGCACCACGTTTTGCGCTCGAATACGTCGCCGACCGTACTGTGAGTCCATCAGCTTGGGCAGAATCGTTCTGTGCGATGGAAGGTTTGCCAGCGCCATCCGCATCCCGTGATCAGCCTCCAGCAATCCTGGAAAATAATCTTGGAAAAAACTCAAGCGTCGAACCGCCGATAACAACAGTGCACCAATCAAAACCGACTGACTTCAATCGAGCCATTTATTACCGAAACAAGCTCGAATTCTCACTGGAAGGGGGATGGCTTCCCATCAATATCCCTTTCCCTCTCGACATTTTCGTAGGCGATGCCTATAACACCTATCCCCTTAAGTACACTCTCGTACCGATTATTGCTTCGCTCCGTTGGCAGTTAGACAGTGTTGGGAGTCCCTGGATACTACGCGGCAATTGGGACCTAACGTTCAGCGGGTCGGTTACTGCAATGCCGAGGGGGCCTGAGACCCGGTATTTCTCTTATGATATGGGCATTCGGCGCAATTTTGTCCAGCGCAACTGGCGAGTCGCACCCTACTTCGACATACGCCTCGGGGTTGGGAACATTGACGCTAAGGGTCCCCAAGGAGTTCTATACGCGCAAGGCGAGGACCTCACGTTCACCGTAAACATGGGGAGCGGAGTGCGCTATAACTTCAATCCTCGTTACGCAATTTCGGCCGGTCTGAATTTCATGCATATATCGAACCTCGATTTGTCAGAAGGCAATGGTAAGCCTTTTTGGGGCGTTCGGAACTATGGCATTAACGTTTACGGGCCAATGGTCGGCATCGATATCCGATTGGGCAGACCTCGACGAACTTCTGTGCAGTGAACTGCAAAACTTTCCGAACAATTCCTTGCAAATATCCAGTACCCACAAAATCGCCTCTTCTTGGTCAGATGGATTAGTGTCAGCGAGGGACTCGCTTTGCGGAGGCTTCGGATCCAGGTGGTTCACGGAACGGTTCCACGGAAATGCGCTGGTAAGAGACTTCCAACACTGTCAGGTATTCTGGACCGCCCGGCGCCTGGAGAACTACGCTGTCACCCGCTGCCGACTTCATCAACGCGCGCCCCAGAGGCGACACCCAACTGATGTGGTTGCGGTTGAGGTCGATCTCGTCGGTGCCAACGATGCTCCGCTCTCGGAGCTTCCGGGTCCACCACTTCCGCGGCTTCGATTCGCTTCGAGAGAAAGCGAATCCGTCCATCGATCTGCCGCAGCCGCCGCTTACCGTATTGATAGTCGGCGTTTTCACTGCGGTCGCCGTTGCCGGCAGCCCACGCCACCACCTCCACCACGGCCGGACGCTCCCTGGTGAGCAGAAACTGGTGCTCATCTTTAAGGCGCTGCAGCCCGCTCGGCGTTATGTAGTTCATGGCTAGCGGCGCGGGTGCGTCCGGTTGTGGTTTTCTCGTAAAACCTTTTCGCATCTCGTAGTCTTTCCAGCGCGGATCCAGTGGGTGTCCCCAATCAACGAGGATGAATACCGACAAAAAACACCGTAGGTATCCGCGTTTATGGGAGTTCATCGGCGACCTAGCTGATTTTTTCACGTCTTGCAGCCCCTTAGCTAGCCTAGCCATCATTTCGATCCAGTGTCGGCGAAGGCATGCTTGCGGAGATTGTTGGTTACCCGGTGGAATTCCGTTATTTTCCTTG
>QHZV01000404.1 GCA_003224785.1 Acidobacteriota bacterium | reverse complement strand
GGGAACCGCAGCTGAAAATTGACATGCTCTTCAACTTCCTTAAAGCGCGGATCGCCCGGTGTGCTGTAGATCATCGCGTTCACTTCGGTTGGCTCTTGCCCGGTGAGATATCGAGTTGCATTGAGGGCGTAGATGCCGATATCCATCATTGAACCGCCGCCGGCGAGTTGTTTGTTCAGGCGCCATTGACTAGGATCGCCCGCCTTAAAACCCGCATCGGCAAGAATCATCTGCGTGGGGCCGAGGTCGCCGGATTGAGAGATGCGAATGGCTTCGCGATTGAAAGGTTCGTAGCGGCAGCGGTAGGCGATCATCAGTTTGCGATCGGCTTTGCGGCCGGCGTCAACCATTTGCTGACATTCGGCCGGCGTGTTCGCCATCGGCTTTTCGCATAGCACATGCTTGCCGGCTTGAAGTCCGCGCACCGTGTACTCGGCGTGCATGCCGTTGGGCAGCACGATGTAAATCACATCCACATCGGGATTGTCTTTGATCGAATCGTAATTCTGATAGTTGTAAATGTTCTTTTTATTGACTTCATATCGCAGCGCGAGCTTGTTGGCTTTGTCAGGATGTCCGCTGACGAAAGCGACGACTTTGGACTTCTCGCATTTGGCGAACGCGGGGAGAATCTGATTGATCGACAGACTGCCCAGGCCGACGATGGCCCATCCGAGCTTCTTGCCAGGAGGATCGGGAACATGAAGCTGGGAGGATGCGGGTTTCAGCAAGCTTTCGAAGGCGCCGGCTGCGAGCAAGCCCTGTCCGGTCTTCTTCATGAAATTGCGGCGGGTGAGTTCGTTGACAATCGACATGCTGAACCTCCTGGGCACTCAGGGTCGTGGATATTCCCACTTCTCGCAAAATCGGCGAGAAGCGGGCACCCGTGAGCTAATTTTTATTTTGAGCTACGCTGTTTGTGAATCTCGTCAAGCCGCTTCTTAAGATACTCCTCATATTCCTGCTTCAACTTGGGGTCGCTCGGCGAACCGTAAATCTCGCTGGACTTGTATTTGCCTTCTGCAAATTTCTTTTTTGTCCATTCGTCATGAATGTGCGTCTCGTCAGCTTTGTCGAGAACTTCCTGCACGAATTGCGGCGGAACGAAGTATATGCCTTCGCGGTCGCCGACCACGAGATCCCCCGGCATGACGGTCACATTTCCGATGCGGATGGGAACGTTGATCCCGGTCAGCATAACGTCGCCAATCGGCGTGGGATCAACAGCCCGAAAGTACGCAGGCATGTCGATTTCCGAGATTCCATCCAGATCGCGAACGCTCCCGTCCACCACCAGGCCCCCACCGTGCGTGGCCTGATTCACATAAAAGAAGAGATTGTCGCCTACGATTGTGCCGCCGGCCTTCTTCCCGAAAAGATCAACAACCAGAACGTCGCCAGGCTGCAGCATGTCAATCGCGGTCTGATTGAAAAGTCGCTTGCCGAGGGACTGCTTCGCCTTGGCCTGCGCAACCGTGTCAACATCCTTGCGCACCGGCATGAATTGCACAGTGAAAGCGCGGCCGACCATGGTTTTCCCCGGATGCAAGACCTGAAATCCATCGGCGTACTGATTGTTGTATTCCTTGCCTTGGAGAACGGCCCAGACTTCTTCGGAGGACAAGTCGCGCGCTCGCTCAATGAGGGCATCCGGCACCTTAGGCCTGCCATCGGGTAGACGATCAAAAGGATTTTGTGCCGTGTAGTCAATTAAGTCCTGTTTCGAAAAGTTGATCAGCTGTGCGGATGCGGCTTGCACCAACAAAAGGTATGCGCAACAGAGTCCTGCGATACTAAACAAGAAATTCCTGCGAGTCAGCTTCACACCTAGCCTCCAGAGGGGCGCTCCCGAAATTCTCAAATCAAAAGTGATTTGTCAATCTGCAAATCTTGCGTGACGAGGTAGAATCCTGAGGTTTGCTCGCCGCCATGGGTCTTTTTCGCAATCACGTGCGTTGGGTGCTGATCGCTTGGATGTTCGTGATCAGCGCGGTTGCCTACCTGGACCGCGTGAACATTTCGATTGCGGGCGGCTTGATCGAAGAGCAATATCACCTGAACCATATACAGTTGGGCCGCGTGTTCGCTGCATTTGTTTGGGGATATGCGTTTTCCCAAGCGCCCGGAGGGCGACTTGCGGACCGTTTCGGGCCGCGGCGCATACTTCTACTAGGCGCCATCTGGTGGGCAATATTCACATCGCTTACCGCCGCGGTCCCCGCCACGTGGGCGGGCGCTCTTGTCGTCTTTATTGCTGTGCGCTTTCTTCTGGGAGTGGGCGAGGCAGTCGTTTACCCGGCAAGCAATCGCTTAGTCGCTGGTTGGATCCCGCTGCAAGAACGCG
>QHZV01000403.1 GCA_003224785.1 Acidobacteriota bacterium | reverse complement strand
CGCATGCGGCCAGCGGCGCATCCGCATATAGAATTCACAATCACCATCGCTGTTCCCTGCTGCGCGCCAAGTTCGCGGTCAACCTCAGCAGCAGTTTTCAATTCCTGAACGCCGATGCGCGTAAGGTCTTCGCGCATAGGAATAATCATCGGTTCCGGATACATTGCTCTCCTTCTTTGCTTTAGGCTTCTTAAATTTTAACGTGAAACGTTTTCTGCGTCACGGACGAACGCCGGCGAGAGTTACCGAGCGCATTACGTATATATTGATTGCGACTTATGGAAATTCAGCAGAACGTGCCACTGGCACCCTTGACCACACTCGGAGTTGGAGGCAACGCGCGGTTTTTTGTGAGAACTGCAAGCGCGCGCGATGTTGAGGAGGCCGTCGCGTTCTCGCGCGAAGAGGACCTGCCGCTTTTTGTGCTCGGCGGTGGCAGCAACGTGGTGGTCGCCGACGACGGATGGAATGGACTGGCGTTGCAAGTCGGAATTCCAGGAATCGAAGAAGCTGGGCCCGGTAAGTTTAATGTTGGCGCGGGTGTGAATTGGGACAGCTTCGTCGAACATTGCGTTTCGCGCAACTACGCCGGAATCGAGTGCCTCAGCGGAATTCCCGGGAGCGTCGGCGGAACTCCGGTGCAAAACGTCGGCGCTTACGGACAGGAAGTCTCCGAAACCATTGCTTCTGTCGTAGCTTTTGATCTCAGCGAAAATCGCATACGCGAGCTAACAGCCACCGAATGTGGCTTCAGCTATCTCGCAAGCGTCTTCAACACCAGCCAGCGCGGACGCTACATCATCCTGCGCGCGACCTTTGCACTCGAACCGCACGGCAAACCCCGGCTTCGGTATGCCGATTTGCAAAAATATTTCGCAGGCCGCGATGGCACCCCTTCCCTGGCGGAAACGCGGGCCGCTGTCCGAACCATACGCGCCAGCAAGGGCATGGTGATCAGTCCCGGCGACCCAGAGAACCGCAGTGCGGGATCGTTCTTCAAGAATCCGGTGCTCACTGCTGCAGCCCACGCCGAACTGCTCGGCCGGGCGGCACAACGACATCTGACAGTGCCAAGTTATCCAGCGCTTGCCCAGCAGCACAAGGTTTCCGCGGCGTGGTTA
>QHZV01000402.1 GCA_003224785.1 Acidobacteriota bacterium | reverse complement strand
ATTTCGTCTTCGCCAGTGCGATCGGAAACGTAAGCGATCCAGCGGCCATCCGGAGACCACGCGACTTTCTGCTCTCGAATTCCAGGCGTGCGCGTCAGGTTGCGAATGCTTCCTTCCTTCGCCGGCAGGGTGAACACATCACCACGTGCAGCAACCACTGCACGTTTGCCGTCAGGCGCGATATCGAAATCGGTGACCAGTTTGCTGACGTTTTCCCAATGTTTCATGACCTGATTGCGATCGCCGGGGAGATAAATTGTGAGCTTCTTGGGTTCAGACTGAAAATCGCAGGTATAGAGATAGCCCGCATTTTCGAAGACGATCGCGTCAGGCCCCAGACTAGGCCACATTACGTCCCACTCGTTAAAGTGCGTCAGCTGTTCGACCTTTTTCGATCCAAGATCGTAGCTGTAAAGGTTGAAGTGATGATCTCCATCCCGATCGGAAGAGAAATAAATCTTGTCCCCATGCCACATTGGGAATGTATCGGTGTAGTCGGTATGCGGCACGTCTTCGCTGGTGTTGTTTTTGAGATCGTACAGAGTGATGGATTGCGCCAGTCCGCCCGTGTAACGCTTCCAGGTACGGAAATTGCGGAAGATTATGTTGTAGGCGACTCGATTGCCATCCGAAGAATAAGAAAGCAACCCACCTTGATCCATCGGCAAAGGCTGTGGCAGACCGCCATCCAGACTGATGGTGAATTCGCGTTTCACCCATCCGTTCGAAGCGTCACGGCGGGAAAGGAAAACAATGCGCTTGCTGTCAGGAGTCCAGGTAACGACCTCGTTGTGAATGCCCATTCGGTCGCTCAGCGGCTGCGCACTGCCCTGGTAGAACGTGAGCTGTTTTGGCTGTCCGCCGGTTGATGGCATTACATAGACGTTGAAGTTTCCGTCGTATTGGCCGGTAAACGCTATCCATTTCCCATCCGGCGAAAATTTCGGAAACAGCTCGCGTCCAGCATTCGAAGTGATTCGGCTTGCCACGCCGCCGGAAGTCGAGGCGAGCCAAAGATCGCCGCCGTAGCAGAAGACGATCTTGTCTTTGTGAATATCGGGAAACCGCATCAGGCGGCCTTCCTGGGTCTCCTGGGAGAAAGCGAATGAGGCACAAACCGACAGCATCAGGGCAAGCCACCACTTCGGACGCATCATGAAAACTCCTTTGTGCGAATCAAACGAAAACAAATGGGCTGGAACTTCCATCTGGCGAGTCAGAGACAAACCCGTGATTCTACCAGCTTCTCGCAATTCCTTGCTCACGCAAAGCTCACGAAACAGGTCAAGATTTTGTCTCCAAGCACACTTCAACGAGTAATTGGACGCGCTGAAATCGAAATCGTGAGCGGTGCCGCAGCGTCGTATAATTCCGGGCTGATGACCAAGCACAGTGAAACAGTTTCGGGTGAGGCACGGAGGGTTTCTCGGCGGGCCATGTTGCAGGCCACAGCTCTTGGAAGTGCAGGAGTTGTTTTGACTCCCGCGCTTTCTGCGGGACGAGCTCTCGCGGCGTCAGCTCCGGAGATTGCACCTACAAAGCCGTTTGAGTTCGAGGAGGCGACCATCTCGGATCTCCAGGAACGTATGAAATCTGGCACATTGACGGCCAGTGCTCTTACAAACGCCTATCTGCGCCGGATTGAAGATGTAGACAAGAACGGACCAGCCCTGAACAGTGTGATCGAATTGAACTCGGATGCGCTCGCAATTGCGGGATCTCTTGACCGAGAGCGCAAAGAGAAAGGCCCTCGCGGCCCGATGCACGGAATTCCGGTGCTGATCAAAGACAACATTGACACCTCGGATCGCATGCAGACTACCGCCGGGTCGCTGGCGCTTCTGGGATCGAAGCCGCCGCTGGATTCAAGCGTAGCGCGGAAGTTGCGAGAGGCCGGAGCCGTCATCCTCGGTAAGACGAATCTCAGCGAATGGGCCAACATGCGTTCCAATCATTCGACCAGCGGATGGAGCGGTCGCGGTGGGCTGACGAAGAATCCGTACGCTCTCGATCGGAATC
>QHZV01000401.1 GCA_003224785.1 Acidobacteriota bacterium | reverse complement strand
GAAGTCATCCGCGGCTCTCCAAGACGCACAACGCGCTTTTGGCATGGTGCGACAACATGCTGCGGAGTGGCACATTAATCCGCGTCGCATCGGCGTCCTGGGATTTTCCGCTGGCGCGAATCTGGCGGCCACATTGAGCACGCACTTCGATAAGCGACTCTATGACGCGCTTGATTCCGCTGATCAGTTGAGCTGCCGTCCGGATTTCCAGCTCATTCTTTATCCAGCCTACTTTGTGTTCGAGGCACCGAATTTTCCTCCGGATCCCAATATTCATCCCGATTCGCAAACCCCGCCCGCATTCATTCTTCAGGCGGAAGATGATCCCATACACGTCGAGAACGCGATCCTCTACTTCTCCGAACTTAAGGATGCTAAAGTTTCAGCCGAGCTCCACATATACGCCAAGGGCGGACACGGATTCGGTTTACGGCAGACCGAATTACCTATTACTCACTGGCCGGAGTTGGCCGAAAAGTGGATGACAACAATTCTGGTGGCCAATTCAGAAGTCATCTCGTCTAAGAAATGAACAGGAGCAAACCATGAACCGAATGCTTGTACTTTTGTTGGCCAGCTCTTTGTGCGCCTACGCGCAAGACAAGAAGCCCGCGCCTACCCTGAAGAGCGTTTTGCTCGAGGAGTTGCGGTCCACGCACAACAACAGCGACTGGTTTGTATGCGCGAATGTCGCCGTTCAGGGCCTGACCGGCGAGCAGGCCAACTGGAGCGATGGCAAGAATCATTCAGTGGGGCAACTGGTCAATCACATCGTTTTTTGGGACCGCCAGGCGTTGGCGAAGTTCAAAGGCGAAACGCCAGATAAATTCAGTGGCAACAACGATGACACTTTCAAGTTTGATCCGAAAGATTGGGACGCATCCGTGAAGGCGCTCGACCAGGTCATGACCGATTGGGAAAATGCGGTTGAAAAGGCCGACGATGCGAAGCTCAAGGATTCGTCTTCAACGATCGGAAAAATTGCGACGCATAACTCCTACCACATCGGCGAAATCGTTATGGTGAGGAAAGAACAGGGATCGTGGAATCCGGAGAAGGGTGTGAAGTGAGGTTATAACGGTCGCTGAGGAGGCCGCGTTCTCACGTAGAAAGAAAGTTAGAATCTTGTTGTCGCTGGCACTCCTTGTTCATTATCTAAATCCTCAGTATGGTTAAACAATGTCTCGACTCTTCCGTGGGGGTCTGCTCCGCGCGAGTTCCAGGTTAATCTTTGCGCTCCTGTTGTGCGGTTTGTGTCGAGCGCAAGCGCCGGCGTCCTCGCAATCTCAACCGGCTTCACCGCGGGCCGCCGAATCAAACTCCGATCAGAAGGCTGCCCCATCCGACGAGAAGCCGTCCGACAAGGCTGAAACCAAAATCACTCCCCAGCAAGCCGAAGAACTCTTCCGGGACGTGGATACGATCCTCGACTTTGCCTCGAAAGATAGTGCGCTTCCCATCAAGCATGAGGTCAAGCGCCGTCTCGCCAGCCGCGATGAGGTGGTGAGCTATCTCAAAAAGAACATGGCCGAGGACAAAGATGTGCAGCGTCTTCGGCGCACCGAGCTGGTGCTGAAGAAATTTGGCCTGCTGCCAAAAGACTACGATCTGCAAAGTTTTCTGGTCAGCTTGCTGCAAGAACAGGTCGCGGGCTACTACGACGCGAAGACCAAGACTGTGAACCTGCTCGACTGGGTGCAGCCGGATCTGCAGCGTCCGGTGCTGGCGCATGAGTTGACGCACGCATTGCAGGACCAGTCATTCGGACTCGACAAGTGGCT
>QHZV01000385.1 GCA_003224785.1 Acidobacteriota bacterium | reverse complement strand
CCGTGTCTTCATCGGCGTTGCGGCCATCCTGTTGCGTGAGTGTGACCATGTGACGCAATTCCTGCTGCCGCGTCTCAAGTCGTTTTCTAAAACCTTCCAACTTCTTTTTATCCATGCTCAAATCCAACTGCGGCCCATTACGCTAACCCTGGGTACGCGAAAAGTCAAACGCGAATCATATGCGCCCGTATAGGATGCGTCAAATGGGAATTAGGGTTCAGACTGTCTTGGCGCTTTGGGGTTCAGGCGCTAGGGTCAGCCGGAGCTCGTGTTCGATCCGCAAGCCCGACGCCTGAAGCCGGACGGCTATTTCTGCAACGGCTCCGTCATGTCAGCCAGTGCATACCCCATCACCGCCATGCACGCCGCGTTCTCCCGCAGTTCTTGCGGAACAATTTTGTCGAGGGTGTCGGCTGGGGTGTGGTGATAGGTGAAATATGTCAATCCGTTCTGCCAAATGCCCAACGCGGGCACCCCTTTATCGGCGAGGGTCTCAATATCAGTTTCAGGCGAAGTGGGAACCAGCTGAATGAGATTAGCGCCGAACCAAGCCAGCACAGTCTGCACCGGCGTCAGCTGCTTTTGTGCAGCTTCGCTGATCTTGGCGTGGAAGCCCAAAGGATGCTCGGCCCCTAAATCACTCTCGATTGCGGCGACGTGATTCGCAACTTCAGCGGAGTGGTATTTTACGTACGCGTCTCTTCCACTCGCGCTCATCTCCTCGTTCATCCACGCGATCACGCGAAGCGTGCGCTTAGGATGCAAGTTGAGGCGATGCAGCAGCTCAGCTGTTTCCATCGCGACCACAACGCCTGCGCCATCGTCAATTGCGCCGGTGCCCAAGTCCCACGAGTCAAGGTGGCCCGAGACAATTACAACTTGCTCAGGATGTTCTGAACCTTTGACATCTGCGACAACGTTATATCCGGTGGTGTCCGGGCCACGGTGGGTGGTGAGCGTTAGATGAATACGCACTTTGCCTTGCGCGGCAAGGCGTGCGATCAGGCTGGCATCCTCGGCGCTGACTGCTCCCGCCGGAATCGGAGCATCGGAGCTCCATCCGGTGTGGGGAAGGCGATAGGCGCCGTCCCCTGCCGACCTGACGAGCGTACCGACTGCGCCCATTTGCGATGCTGCCAATGCACCGGAGGCGCGATATACAACTGCCTCTCCGTAAGCGGCGCCCGCCTGTCCTGAAATCGCTTTATGATGATCGTAAATCTCGTTGTAGAGAACAATTTTCCCCGCGACTTGTTCCCTAGTGAGAGCTTTCAGCTCATCGAAGTTATTCACCACCACGACGTCGGCCGTAATTCCGGTCTCCGGGGTCGGTGAATTGCCGAATAAAGCCGTTACATAGATTTTCTGCTTAGTCCCGTCAACCTGCCCAGGATATCCGACCAATTCTGCGGAGTCATTTCCACGCAGAAATTTCGGCACAGGCACGGGTTCCAGACGGACTTCAAGCCCGAGTTTGCCCAGCTCGTCTGCAACGTAATGTGCCGCCGCGTCCGCTTGAGGCGAACCAGCAGGACGCGGTCCAATGCTGTCCGTGAGGTGCTCTAGTTGGTTGTATGCATAATCGTCAGCGAGTGCGGCATCGCGCAATTTTCCCAACTCGCTTCTCAGCTGAGGCGGGAAGGCCCGAGTCGCCGATTCCGGTTCACTGGGAAGTGCGCCCCACTTCTGCGGTGGTTGGATATTTTTCTGCTGACCTTGCGAAATCGACGCGACCAGGCAAACTGCAACGAGCAGGAACGTTCGCATTCTCACCTCAATCGGAAGCTCTGAATTGTTAAGGTAACATTTGAAAAGATTCCGCATGTCTCGTGCTGGTTCCAAAAAGTGTGATTCTGCGTGAGGAGCAAAAATGGAAATTCAAATTCAATGGCCAAGCGAGAGAGAGCGCGGCATAGGTGCCGGGGATTGATCAGATTTTCACGATGACGAAGTTCTAACCACAGAGGGCACAGAGTTCCACAGAGGAAGTTCACGGAGAACTAATTTCCGGCTTCGCCAAGAGCTAAAAGATTCGAGCTGCTTTCAAAAAAGCGGCCCCATTTCTGGGGCCACCATTCAAAGAGGCGAGAGGTAGGAAGTCAGGATCGGGCGCCGCTATCGCTGAAGAAAGCGGCCTTGGTCGAAGAGTCGAGAACGTGGAACAAAGAAGAGGATCGAACTCATTTGCGTGGCCTCTTTCGTTGACATTGAAATTGCACCTGCCTGACCAAATCCATTTCCACGTGCGGCCAGTTTTTGGGAGTAGCTAAGTGGCTCTGTTGCAATGACTTTGTGTTCGTACACCCGGGCACAGGGCCGCCCTGACATTTTTTGTCAGTCTGCACAATTCTGCACAGTCCGTGCACTCATCTGGACGCGACGGTGTCTCTAGTTTTGATTTACCTGGTGAAGGCTGTGGATGACGCGAAACCGGTTGGTGCGACCGTAGCGGTCCAATTTCAAGACTGACGGATTCTCCTGCTGGGGACTGGCGTAAGGTGCGGTGTTCCTCACGCATCGTTACGTTGCTCCCGACGCATCCAATTTCCT
>QHZV01000384.1 GCA_003224785.1 Acidobacteriota bacterium | reverse complement strand
GCACGCCACAAAACACGATGTACTTGCCGCCAGCGGCCGCGGCCTCTTGCGAGAGCCTGTAAGAATCTCCGCGGAAATCGGCAAAGCGAATCACTTCGTCGCGCTGATAATGGTGGCCGAGAATCACCAGTTCACGTCCGAGTTCGCGTTTGGCCGCACTGATGCGGTCATCCGTTGTGTGGTCGGGCAGGACTAGATAATTTTCCAGACTGCAAACTTGTGTTGCTGTCGCCATAAATTGTCACGCTTTCAGCTTCGGAGCGCTCGCATGAATCGAACATTCCTATCCGATTTCTGCGTTCATTCCGAAACGGGGATGTTGAAAGCACCTCAGCGGCTCCAGCGGACTCGCTGCCTTTACAGGCCCAATCCGCGGGGATGTTGAAGCCACTTACTGCTACTAAATTGGATGCCCTTCCGTGATGAAAAGAATCTTCTTTTCCACCCGGACACGCCAGGCTCCAGTGTCACTGATATTGTGCAACGGAAACGGAGCGGGTGCAAGCGCTGTCCACTATTTACCCCTTCCATGCGATGGATCCGCACTCAACGCCGTATTTATATCCACGTGCAAATGGCTGGCTGGATCAATTCCGGGCGGATAGCAATTCCCGTCGTGATTGTAGTTGTGGCACTGCGCCGCGAAATCTTTCCGTCGCGGCGACTGTGCGAATTGCCACAAATCCGCAAAATCCAACCCACTCTGCGATGGCTGCGTCGCCGAAATTGCGCAGCCCGGCGATGGCGGACACGCGTCATTGGTGACCCAAAATCTGATGTCTCGTCCGCCCGCATTCTCGCGAATGTCTTCTGCCGTAATCACACTTGTCTTCCCTTCTTTCGCGGGAATCCCGGAGCAATAGACCCCGGCCCGGAATCCGGCGGCACTGATCGCATCCACCCACGCGTAAATGTAGGCCTTCTGCTCCGCCAGCATGCGACCGCCTTCTTCGATATCCAGAAAAATAATCGTATTTGCCGGAAAGCCCTCACGCCGTGCCGCGCTGGCCGCCGCCTGGCCATCTAATTGCCCAATGCCGGCAGCATCATGTTTCAGCTCTTTGTAAAGACGTCCGTTGAACAGCACGAGAAATCCGAATCCTGCTGACTGCAATTCCTGCCGTTTGCCAGTCCACGTGTTCGCCTTCGTACCCGGAGGATTGTTTAGCCAATATCCGGAATAAGAAAAGGTTCGATGAAGAACGTTTAGGTTTGCGTCGCCTGGATAGTCGTTCCGATCAAAGCCGAGGTAATTCTGAGCTTGAGCCGAGATGGACAGGAGAAGAATTGAACCACAAAGGAGACGAAGTAGCACGAAGGAAAGCACTCACAAGAATATCTGGTTTCAATCCCTTTGCGCACGCGAGTGCCAGGTTCTCTCTGCGCTCTCGCGTTCTCTGGGGTTGAATGCTTTTCCCTGGCTGACGGCTGAAACTATCCGCCGATATGCACCATCGTCCTCGAGGCCGGCACAAAATCCGGCTCGCCGATATGGTGACGCTCTTCTTTTCTTTGCACCACGCCGCGAATGAAATCCGCCAACTCACCGTCGGAGGCACCTCGCCGCATCAACTCGTGCAAATCGTGGTCCCACACAGAAAACAAGCACGTACGAATCTTGCCATCTGAAGTAATACGAATGCGGCTGCAATGCCCGCAAAATGGATGCGACACCGGCGCGATAATTCCGATCTCACCAACGCCATCGTCGAACTGGTAACGCCGCGCGGTTTCACTTTTCTGATGGGGGATTTCGATCAGCATTCGATATTCTGACATGCGCTGCAATATCTCATCGAGCGGGACGACGGTCTCCGGCGCCCACACGCGATCTTCCTCGAGCGGCATGAACTCAATGAACCGTACGGTCACGCCTTCTTCCCGCGCGAATTTACCAAACGCAATGATCTGATCTTCATTGAAGCCGCGCATGAGCACGCAATTCACCTTCACCGGACCAAGGCCTGCATCGCGTGCCGCACGAATTCCTGCCAGCACGTGATCAAAGCCGCCCGGCACCCGCGTGATCCGCGTGAAGCGATCCGAATCCACCGCATCCATGCTCACCGTGATTCGGTTCAGCCCGGCATCCTTCAACGGCTGCGCCATGTCAGCCAGCAGATGGCCATTGGTGGTGATAGCGATGTCCAGAGAATGATCGAGTTTGCGGAGCTCGCGAACGAACTCCACGACGCCCCTGCGCAGCAGAGGCTCGCCGCCGGTGATACGAATCTTCG
>QHZV01000383.1 GCA_003224785.1 Acidobacteriota bacterium | reverse complement strand
GGAATACAAGGCCAACCGCAGTGAGATGCCGGGTGATCTGGCGCAGCAGATCCCCTATATTCGGCATGCACTCGACGCGTATCGCATCCCCATCCTCGAAGTTCCCGGTTACGAAGCGGACGACGTGATCGGAACGCTCGCCACCAAAGCCGTCGCAGAGGGCCGGGCCGTGTACGTGGTCTCCAGCGACAAGGACATGCTGCAGCTGGTAAATGACCGCGTACTGGTGCTGAATCCGCCGAAAGACAATCTGATCGCCGATGCAGCCAAAGTCGAAGAAATCCTCGGCGTTCCGCCTGCACGAGTGATCGACGTGATGGCGCTTCGGGGCGATTCGATCGACAACATCCCTGGCGCGCCAGGGATTGGCGACAAGGGATCAGTCGAACTCATCCAGCGGTTCGGCAGCCTGGAAACCGCGCTGGAACATGCCGCTGAGGTCGAGCGGAAGACCTATCGCGAATCGTTACAGAATAATCGCGAGCAGATTTTGCTGAGCAAAGAGCTGGTGACGATCAAGTGCGATGTTGACATCGAGCTTGATGTCGAGAAAATGCATCCCGGCGAGCCAGACGTCGAGGCTCTGCGCTCGCTTTTCACGGAACTCGAATTCACTTCGCTTTTGAAAGAGCTGTTGCCACTCGTCGAGGCGGCTCCTGGGAATTACCGCGAGGCGAAATCAGCAGCGGATATCGAATCCCTGTTGAAAGCCCGCCCGCCAGATGTGCCGCTCGCTCTCGCGATCGAGGACGTCATTCCGGCTCCCGCCATCGAAGAGGAAGAACCCAGCGATGAGGGCATGCTGCCACTGCAGCAACAACAGGCATTACTTGTACCCGTAGAGCAAACTCCAAGCCTGGCCATTGCGGTTGAGTCTGGTTCGGCTCTGACAGTATCGCCGGATTCTGAGGCGAACTCCGTGCTGAGGGCCGCTCTTGCGAACAAAGGGATTCCCAAAGCAATTCACGATTGGAAGACTGCCGCTCACGCGCTTGCGAACCTAGACCTCGACGGTATTACGCACGACTCGCGGCTCTACTCGTATCTGATCGATCCCACGTACTCATCTCACCGCCTTCCTGATGTTGCGTTGCGATACTTCAATCTCAAACTCGGGGGATCGCTCGCCGAGGCAGCGGACATCACTGGCCGATTGACGACGACGTTGCGCAAGGAAGTCGAAGAAGCTGGGCTCTTGAAGTTGTATGACGAAATAGATTTGCCTTTGGTTCCTGTCCTCACCCGCATGGAGAAGGCCGGTGTGGCAATCGATCGGACAGCTCTGGGCAAAATGTCGAAGCGATTGGAAGCCGAGATC
>QHZV01000382.1 GCA_003224785.1 Acidobacteriota bacterium | reverse complement strand
CCGCTCAATGAGATTCTCTAACTCCCGAATGTTTCCGGGCCAATGCCAGGCCGAGAGTTTCTTCATGGCCGAAGCGGGAATGGATTCGATCTGCTTTTCCATCCGGCGACCATACTTCTGGGTGAAATAGCGGACCAGCAGAGGGATATCCTCCGGTCGCTCTCGCAATGGCGGAATGCGAATGGGAAAAACATTGAGCCGATAATAAAGGTCGCTGCGGAACTCGCGGTCCTCGACCATTTGTTCTAGATCGCGATTGGTGGCCGCTACGAGTCGCACGTCAACTTTTTTGGTATGAGTACTGCCCAGTCGCTCGAACTCGTGTTCCTGTAGTGCGCGAAGCGGCTTCGGCTGAACATCAGTGGGGATGTCCCCGACCTCATCGAGAAAGAGAGTGCCTCGGTCCGCAAGTTCAAGGCGTCCGACCTTTTGAGTAATCGCGCCAGTGAACGCGCCGCGTTCGTGTCCAAATAGCTCGCTCTCGAGCAAGCCGGTGGGAATTGCCGCGCAATTCACCTTCACTAGAGTGCGATCTTTGCGCCGGCTGCTGTCGTGAATTGCGCGCGCAATCAGCTCCTTGCCGGTTCCGGTTTCACCGAGAAGTAAAACAGTAGAGTCGCTGGGAGCGACCGTTTCTACAAGATTAAGCACGTGGCGCAGGCCTGAGCTTTGGCCAACGATACCTTCGAAATCCATGTCACTGCGGATCTCATCTTCCAGGTACAACTTTTCTTGCGCCAGCCTATCTTTAAGACCGGCGATTTCGCCAAACGCCAAAGCATTCTCAATCGCAATCGCGACTTGTTTCGCCACTTGAGATAAGAATGCTACCTCGCTCGCATCGAATGCGTTCTCATCTCGTCGGCCCAGTGCCAAAACTCCGAGGGTGCGGTCGCGGCTGACCAGCGCAACGTCGCAAAACGAATTCATCCCTTCGGATGACGCCTTAGCGTACATTTCCGCAGGGACAGATGCCGGGTCGAGCCGGTTCACCACAACGGGCCTTCCGGTGCGAAAGGTCTGGCCCGGCATGGTGCCAGCGATCGGAATTGTGACCTGTTCCTTGAAGAAACCTTTGCTATTGGGGAAGTCGAGAGCGTGAACGCGCAGGTACTCCCCGTCGGATTCGGGCAGCATAATCGCTGCCGCATCGCAGTGCATTACCTGGCGCACGCTGGCGGATATGGCGCGCAGCAATTGCTGAAAATCCAGGTTCGATACGACTTGGTTTGTCAGATCGAGGATCAGCTTGAGGCGGTCCTGCGCCTGCTCAGAAAGGTAAAGGTTCGTGGCGGCGTCAACCGCAAGCGCAAGCTGGTCAGCTACAAGACTGAGAAACTTCAGGTCCTCTTCGGAGTGGGCGTGAGGACGCGCGCTTCCAATTTCCAGCACTCCGAGCCGACGGCGACCGCGGGCAAGAGGCAGCGCACATGTGGAGCGAATGCCGAGTTCGGCGAGGAATTGGCCATGCTTAGGAAATTGGGTTTCGCGTGACCAGTCTGAGGTAATTAGAGGCTGCTGGAATTCGTGAACCGGTGTTTTCTTCCTTTGTCCGAAGGAGTTGAGCAGATGCCATCCGACTGCGTTCGTTCCGTTCTCAAAAGCTACCAACTGTAAATAATCAAACGCGATGACCTCGCGAAGCTCTTTGGTCAGCACATCGGCGGCGGTATCGCAATCATCGCACCGCGCAATGGCGTTGGCTGCGCGAAGCAGTGCCTCGTAGC
>QHZV01000381.1 GCA_003224785.1 Acidobacteriota bacterium | reverse complement strand
TCCGCCCAGCGCGACGATGACGACACTTCGCAGGAGCGATCGCCAATTGCGCTTTCCGGAAGCTGCATACATTATCAGAATCGGTAAAGCACAAGCCGGAAAGAAAACGACTGTAGATAGCTTTGTTGCCAGCGCCAGCCCTGTCGCAACCCCGAACTGAGCCGCTGTCCGAAGAGTCGGCTGGCGCAACCACAAGGTAAAAAAATAAAGCGAGCAACAAAACATCGCCGTGAGCGCAACGTCCGTGGTCGCGACCGATGAATGTGCCAGAATTGTGGGCAACTGCGTGAATACTGCAGCAGCTAAAATTCCCGTAGTCGTGCCGAAAACATGTTTGGTCCAGAAAAAGACCACAAGGCTCGCAATGATGAAATAGGGCAGAACCCCAATCCGGCCGAGCGTGAGATTGTGCCAGTAGTTGCCGGTCGCCGATAGAATTGGATACGTATCCCGCCACGCTTTGAACCCCATCCAACGGACTCCGGCGAGATATGGCCCAAGCGCAACCGAGACTCGCGCCAGGGGCGTATGTTTGGTTTCGAGCGTGTAGGTCCCTTTGTCCCACCACTCAATACCGCCCGCAATGTGCGAAGCCTCGTCGATAGTTGCATTAAAGACGTGGTAGGTGGAAGTAATGCGAAGAACCGCGACTCCCAGCAGCAGCGCGAGGCAAATCATCCATCCTGTCGGGCGCTGTAGGGTGCTGCGAAAATCAATCGCCTGCTCAGACCGCTTCGCGCTCTGAAGTTCCGCTGTTCCGATTTGAATCGTAGCCATTGGCATCCTCAACTAAAACGAACCAACGTTTGCCACTTGACTGACGATAGGCAGGGACACACTGTGCTCGGGCATGAGTGGCCCGCGGAATATTCCCAAACGCGCTGAATACAAGTCTTTCGGCAATCCCTTCATATGCAAAAAGACTTGCTTCACAACGTGGTTGTCGCGCCTGAGCTCAAGCTTCATTCCAGGAGGAAGTCCAGAAATCCCAAACGTCTCATTCTCGAGCCGCTCCAGCCGAAAGGCAGGTGCACCATCAATCAGCACGGTCAATTTTCCGTCGATCAGCCGGACCGATGCTTCAGCTCCCTTGGCCAGCGATGTCAGCGGCTTTCCGATCACGAACATCGGCATGAACTCACCGGGGATACGGAAATCGCATGGAAACTGACGCAACTCCGCCTCCGACGCTGGCAGCGGATCGGTTGTGATTGACATGCCCTCGGCCCGACGGCGCTCGATGAAATCGGCAGGAAACAAACTCAACACAAAG
>QHZV01000380.1 GCA_003224785.1 Acidobacteriota bacterium | reverse complement strand
GCTGCTGCTTGGAGTCATCGGCCTCTACGGTGTGATTGCCTACTCGGTTAGCCAACGCACTCGAGAGATCGGTATTCGCATGGCACTTGGCGCGCAACAGAATTCGGTGATGCAGTTGATTCTCGGAGAGGCGGGAACTCTGGCCATGGCTGGGATTGCAGCAGGCGTTGCGTGTTCATTGGTGGCCGCAATTCTAATGCGCAAGCTTTTGTTCGGAGTCCGGCCTTGGGACCTGCCAACCTTCGTCGTAGTTGCGGTGGCACTTGCATTCTGCGCTCTCTTGGCAAGTTATATTCCAGCGCGGCGGGCTGCGAAGCTGGATCCCATGGTGGCGCTGAGATACGAGTGAGGAGTGACTGTGCCCGGACTGGTTCAAAATCTCCGTTACGGATTACGCCTGCTTCGCAAGTCGCCGGTATTCACAATGGTCGCGGTGATCACGCTGGCGCTGGGTATTGGTGCGAACACGGCCATCTTCACCGTGATATATGCGGCGCTTATCAAGCCGCTGCCGTATCCCAATCCAGATCAGTTAGTGATGGTGTGGTCAAAAGTTCAAGGAGACCGGAACGTAATTGCAGCGGGCGATTATTTGGATTGGAAGCGCCAGAACACCGCGTTTCAGGACTTGAATGCCTGGACCGGCAGCACATTTAATTTGGCGACCCCAGAGCGACCCCAGCAAGTAGAAGCGCAACTTACCACTCCTGGCTTCTACACGATGATGGGCGTGAAGTTTGCGATGGGCCGTGACTTCTCACAGGAAGAAGGCCAACCTGGCAAAGACCGCGAAGTCGTCCTTGTCAACCGCCTCTGGGAACGATTAGGGGCCCGGCGGGACATTGTCGGCCAACAGATTCGGCTAAATAGCGAACCCTACACTGTGGTCGGGGTGCTGGCGCCCGGTCCAACCGACCGGCTCTCGACCGAGTTGGTCGCGCCGCTCGCGTTTAAGCCTGAGCAGATTAACCACGATTATCACTGGTTGCTCGTGATGGGCCGTCTGAAACCCGGCGTGACTCGGAAGCAAGCGCAAGCCGACATGGACCTGGTGACTGCGCGCATGGCAAAAGACCATCCATCATCGAACACCGGGTGGGGAGCCAGCGTCGAGGATCTTAAGGATGATTTCGTGCCGCAAGAAGAGATACGCAATCTCTGGCTGTTAATGGGTGCGGTTGGATTCGTACTCTTGATTGCCTGCGCGAATGTGGCCAACCTGCTGCTTGCGAAGGGAACCGCCCGGCAAAGAGAAGTTGCCGTGCGTTCGTCGCTTGGAGCGACTCGCGCACGAGTGTTCGCGCAGTTCCTGACGGAGAGCCTGACCTTATCTGGGTTGGGATCAATCGCGGGAATACTGCTGGCGCTGAGCATGTTGAAAGTTTTGCTGGCTATGATGCCGCCTTTCACCTTGCCATCAGAAGCGGACGTGCGCATCAACCTGCCGGTACCTTAAAAGAAGGTGGACGCAGCGGAACCGGGGCGGGACGGCATTACTCGCGGCGGCTGCTGGTTGTAGCGGAATTCGGGCTGGCACTCACATTGCTAGCCGGCGCTGGGCTGGCGTTGCACAGTTTTTTCAACCTTTCCCGGATCGATCTTGGAGTTCGCACCGATCACATTCTTACCTTCGGCTTGCCAGTGCCAGACAAACAATTCTCACAGCCAGAAAACATGATTGCTTTCTACCGCCAACTCTTAGAGAAGGTGCAGTCCGTCCCTGGGGTGACGAACGCATCGGCCTCGACGGGTACACCTGTGGCAAACGTGTTTGCTGGTATGCCGTTCAATATCGTCGGCCAGCCGCAGGCGATTGCCTCTGCTCGGAACGACGCCGGGTTCAACATGGTGAGCCCCGGCTACTTCCAAACTTTTGGAATTGAAATGGTGCGAGGGCGTGCCCTCAATGAGCAGGACAAGGCGAGCAGCCCACGCGTAGCTGTGGTGAATGAAAATTTCGCGCGTCGCTACCTTCCAGGAATGGACCCAATTGGCAAGCGGGTCATTGTTGAGCAATTAATTCCTGGCGCGACGCAGATCGGGCCACCTTTGGAATGGGAAATTGTCGGCGTCTTTCACGATGTGCGCAGTGGCGATCTGCGCCGCAATGACTTCGCCGAAATCAATGTTCCTTTCGATCAGAGTCCATGGCCACGCGTGGCTCTTGCTGTGCGCACGGCTGACGATCCTCTGTCGATGACTAAGAGCATTGCCGCGGCCGTGAACTCCATGCTGCCTGACGTCGCGCTTTCTGATGTACGAACTATGGACCAAATCGTGGACCAGCGATTGGTCGGCGACCGCTTCTTGGCTCTGATGTACGGAACGTTTGCTGCGGTGGCGCTCTCGCTTGCGGCAGTTGGAATTTATGGCGTGATGACGTTTTCGGTAGCACAACGTACACATGAAATCGGGCTGCGCATGGCATTAGGTGCTGCTCGCGAGCAGGTGATCGGACTGATTTTGAAAGAAGGCTTGGCGCTCGCGTTCATCGGGCTGGGGTTGGGATTGGTGGGCGCGTGCTTGGTCGGTCGCGCCATGCGAGGCATGTTGTACGGGGTCGGCGCTATTGATCTTGCTGCTTTCAGCAGTGTGGCCGCGGTGTTGTTAGGCGCGGCGATTCTGGCTTCCTACATTCCCGCGCGCCGCGCCGCTAAGGTCGATCCCATGGTGGCGCTGAGGTACGAGTGAGGAAAAGTTTATGAACGGCTTGCTCCAAGACGTGCGCTACGCGCTGCGGCAGTCGCGAAAGAGTCCGACATTCACGTTGTTTGCCGGCGCGGCGTTGGCCCTTGGCATTGCCGCGACCACGGCCGTCTTCAGCGTCACCGATGCGGTGTTGCTCCGCCCATTGAGTTACCGCGATTCGTCGCGCCTGGTCATGATTTGGCAGGACGACAGCAACTTCGGTTTTCCCCGCAACAATCCCTCACCTTTCGCCTTTACGCAATGGAAAGAGCGCAACCATGTATTTGAAGACATGGCTGCGCTCAGGCATGACTCTCTCAACCTGACGGGCCATGGTGATCCGGAGTATCTGCAAACCGATACTGTCACAGCAAATTTCTTTTCCGTTCTGGGCGTGAATCCCGGGCGTGGGCGCACTTTTTCTAACGACGATGGACGCCCCGGGGCTCCGCTCACCGTCGTATTGAGCTATGGCCTGTGGGTGCGCCGCTTTGGTTCGGAGCCACAGATTGTTGGACAGGACCTGTTACTCAGCGGTGCCAAGTACACAGTCATTGGAGTCATGCCGCGTGGTTTCCGATTCCTTGATCCGCAGATTGATGCCTGGGTCCCATCGCAATGGACGCCGCAGTTCATTGAGAACGAAAAAACCAACCATTACCTCACGATGGTGGGCCGTCTCAAGGGTGGGGTCAGCATCGCACAAGCGCAAGCTGAAATGGCCGCTCTGGGCAAGCAACTCGCAGCTGTCGACCCCTGGGATTCCGGCGCCGTTCTGGTTCCATTGAAAGAACAAGTTTCTGGAAACGTCCGTCCGGTGATCCTGGTACTGCTAGGCGCGGTTGCATTCCTGTTGCTGATCGCGTGCGCGAACGTCGCCAACTTGTCGCTTGCCCGCGGCAGCGCACGTGCACGAGAAATTGCGTTACGACTCGCGTTGGGTGCGGACCGCCAGCGCGTGATACGGCAACTGCTGACTGAGAGCTTGCTCCTGTCCTGCGTAGCCGGTGCCATTGGTCTTCTGCTCGCGTCCTGGGGGACTCGGTTTCTTGTCTTGCTTGTCCCAAGTGGCACCTCAGCGACACCACAGGTTGATAGCCGGCTTCTGGTATTCACGCTGTCAATCTCGATTCTCACCGCGGTGCTGTTTGGAGTCGCGCCGGCCCTGCGTGCTTCGCAGAGTGCGGTGCTCGGGCCCTTAAAAGAAGGAGGCGCACAGTCGGGGTTGGGAGCTGGCGGCCACGGATTGCGGCGCATTCTGGTTATCGCGGAAGTTGCGCTGACCCTGGTTTTGCTCACCGGCGCAGCCCTCATGCTGCGCAGCTTTGAAAAACTTTATACCCAGGACC
>QHZV01000379.1:307-2833 GCA_003224785.1 Acidobacteriota bacterium | reverse complement strand
GCTTCTTCGAAGATCGTTGGACCCGGGAGCGGCGGGGTATCAAGAGGTGGATTTACGTTGCGCTGATACACGTACCCACTCGAAGTACCCGCGATCAGATACTCGCGGTTCGGCGGGGTGCGCGTCATGACTGGAGCAAACCAGGTGTCTGAAGTCGAAAACGTACTTGCCAGAGCATAGTAATAATTGAGGTCTGTGCCGTCGTAATAGCCCATTGCGCGGTGTCCGTCCAAATCGAACATCGGGGCGAAATTCCCCTGATTATCTGTGTGCTGGCGTGCAAAGTTAGCTGTGGCATCCACGAAGCCGTCGAGGTTTGCCTGCGGCGAAAGTGGAGTATGAACATTCCAGGACCGGCGGGCTTCGTCCCAAGAGGGGCTGAGATTTTCAATACACAGGCTTGCAAAGTGGAATGACGCCACGGGAGGACTCGCGGCATCAATCTGGCAGAATAAATTTGGCGGGTACGGAAATGCTGGATCACAGCCCGGATTCACCGGTGCAGCCGCAGGATTTGCCGGCGGATTGAATTGCGGCAGGCCGTCGAATTGCTGGTCCGCAATTCCGTTCGCTGCCCAGTAATCACGCATCGCTCCAACATAGCTGTCGAACGAGCGGTTTTCCTGGGCGAGGAAAATTACGTGGTTGATACTCTGCAGCGATGCGCCGAATGCCGCCGTGGCCGTCGCCGTGTTCCCTGAGACGCTCACAGCGCACGGATTAGTGGTTCCGCTGCAACCACCCCCGCTCCAGCCAGTGAAGGTGTATGGAATGGTCGGCGAAGCGGTCAGCGTAACCGGATTGGCAAGTGGAAAATCAGCAGTGCACGTCCCTGGACAGCTAATTCCGGCCGGAGTGCTGGTCACAGTTCCGCTTCCGGCACCCGCAGTTGTAACTGTGAGCTGAAAGTCTCCTTTGGGTATGGGCACCACTCCCACACATCCGCCCAGAACTGCAATGAACACAGTTGTGCAACCGAGTGCACACAGTCGTCCAAACATGGATAATCCTTTTAACTGGCGCGCACTTTGATGAGGGCTGTGCAAATCTGGTTGGTTTGTACCTCGTTCGCAGTGCGGGACGCTTCGCCTTCTGCGCCGGGTTGTGTTAATTTTCTGTGGAACCTACGCTGATCGGGAGCTTCGAGGTCAGCCGCTTTTGCATCTAAGTACCTTAGACACGGACATACTTTCCTTCCGTTATGAACACACGAATGACAGCAGGCCTTCGGGTTCTGAAGTTGTGCCGGTATTGTTTCCTGACAATTCCACTATTGATTCAGCCGGTTCTTGCGGAGACGTGTTTTACCTCCGACGACATGGACGCCGCCACTCGCTCCGCAATTCAAGCCACTGCAACCAAATTTTTTGACATGGTGGCGCGCGGCGATTCCGCATCGTTGAAACAAAACTCGATTCCAGGCGTCGCCAGTGATTTCGGATGGATTGAAGGAACAATCAAAGACAATCAGTCGAATCTGGCTGGCGCGCATGCGACGCCACGTGCGCCCTTTCTTCTGAAAGCCGAAGGGACCGCTCCCGTACCCAAGGCGGAATTTCTATGCGGGGTTTTTGGCGCTGGCGGACAGACCCAGAACAGCGCCGAGTTCATCATTCCCAATCTTCCGCCCGGTACCTATGGCATTGCAATTTTGGATGTATCCGGTCAGAAACTACCGGTCACGCTAGCATTCGTTCTGCAGCAAGGCACGGATTGGAAGATGGGGGGTTTCTTTCTGCGGGACACTCAAGCCGGCGGCCACGACAGCGCGTGGTTCCTCGATCGTGCCCGCGCGTTTAAAGCCAAGGGTCAAACTCATAACGCGTGGCTGTACTTCATCGAAGGCAGGGAGTTAGCAATGCCGGTGCCTTTCATGTACACGCAGGCCACTGACAAGCTCTACGACGAAGCCCAAAGCGTAAAGCCTACTGACTTCCCCATGAACGGCGGCACTGCCGATCTCACTTCACCCGATGGCAAGACATACAAGCTCACGGCCTTGTTCCCAACAACCGTCGGCCAGGAACTTCATTTGATCGTCAAATTCCAGACCGCGAGCGTCGCAAACACCGGGGATACCTTTCAGGAGTGCATGGCTGTGATGAAAGCCCTCGTGCTCAAGTTTCCAGAATTGCGTGATGCGTTTGACGGTATCGTCGCGCGTGCCGTCGAGCCTTCGGGCAAAGACTATGGCGCGCTTATGCACATGAAAGACCTTAAGTAAGGGCTACATCGTTTTCCTGCCTACGGCAGGCCTACACGTTTTTTCTTCTCTGATTCAGCGATTGTTCCCCGCCGTCGCCGCCAGCATCTACCATCTGAAATTCATCATTTCCGAAAGGTAGAAGTGATGAAGTTAGCAATTCTCACCGTCAGTTTCCTGCTTGCCCTGCCAAACCTTTTTGCTCAGCTCCAACCCGCTCAGGGTTTGCCATCTATGCGCGCAACAACGCCCGCAGTCGTTCTTCTCACCGGGAAGGTACTAACGGAAGCGAATACGCCGCCGCCAGAAAGCGTCACCGTGGC
>QHZV01000379.1:0-289 GCA_003224785.1 Acidobacteriota bacterium | reverse complement strand
GGGATTGTTCAGCGTCAGCGTAGCACTGAGCGATGGCCGTTCGACACCGGTTTCACCGCAAAATGGCGCGAGCATGCCAACCACGAGCCAGTTGGAAAATTGCGAGCTGGTGGCAGATCTAACTGGATACACCGCTGAACCATTGCGCATTAATCGCGGCGGCGACATAGGTGTTGTTAACGTGGGCACTATTATTCTGCGTTCCATAGCGCCGGAACAGGGTTTCACTGTGAGCGCCACATCTCTGGCTGCGCCCGATAAAGCCAAGGACGCATTCGCAAAAGGCGAG
>QHZV01000378.1 GCA_003224785.1 Acidobacteriota bacterium | reverse complement strand
CAGGGTTCTGCACCGCGGTATCCACCTGGCTGAAGATGCCGAGATCGTAAAGTTTCTGTTGGCTCTCGAGCATATCGCTCTGACTCACGGGATCGCCCGGGGCGACTTGAAGTTCGTGCTGCACGACGTATGGTCTGGTAAATTCTCGTCCCGCAACCAGAACCCGATTCACAAAAATGCGGGCGCCTTCGTGGATGGCAAAGGTCACATCCATTTTGTTATCAGCCGCGGGCTTCGCCGTTGCATCGAGAGTGGCGTTGGGAAAACCGTTGTCAAAGTAATAGTTCAGGATGATGTCGCGATCGTCGGCTATTCGCGAATCGGAGTACGGCTGACCTGGGCCGGTGCTGAGAAAATTCAGCGGGGACATGGGATCGTCAAACTTCGTGTCATTGCCAACAATCTGGAAAGAACCGACCACCAATTGCGGGCCTTCGCTCACTTTAAACGTTACGGCAACGTGGTTCTTCGCATTCTGGTAATCATCTTCGACGTCAGTATCCACCTTGACCTGTGAGAAGCCCTCACGGCGATACGCGTTTTCGATGCTCGAAACATCCTGTTTCAGGAAAGACTGACTGTAGCGGCCGTGCGGAAGCAGAAGGCTGGCCTCCTGTATTTGGATCAAAGGCCGGAGGTTCTGGTCCTGAAGATATTTGTTTCCGGTGATGCTCATTTTGACGAGCTTGTGGCGGTCATTCGCGTCAATGTGGTAGATAACTCGTAGCAGATTTTTTGACTGGTTGGTTTCCTTCCGCAAATCAACATTGGCTTCGAAATAGCCCTGCGACTGCATATAGTTCAGCAGATTTCTTCGGCCTTCATTCAACAGGTCATCATCTAGCGCACTTTCTTCATAGACGGGGACATTCTTTTTGATAATCTTCCGGCTCATGCGGAAGCCTTCGACGGAAATCTCCACTACCGGGCCGGGCTCGATGAGCAGCGTGTAGTCCACCGTGTTGCTGGCTGGAACATACGTGTGTCGCGCAATGCTGGCCTGCACCAGCCAGCGTCCATGGTTCTGGTAGCGTTTGCGAATGCGGTCAAGAGCGTTGGCAGATTTTTGGGCGGAGACGATGTCGCCGGAATGCAAGCGCGCCATGTCTTCAATCTGGCCCAGCGGATTCAGGCTATGCCCTTCGAGCGTGATATTTCCTGCTCGCGCAGGATCTCCGGAATGTATGCGGAAAGTGATTTCAATCTGCTGGTCGGCAGCGTTGTTCTGTTCGAAATGCGTGATCGTCGAACGATAATACTGGTTGTCCTCCATTAAGCGCCGGATATTCGAGACCGCTGCTTCCATCTTTTCTGCAGTGAAGGGTTCGCCCAGTTGCAACTTGGAGGCGTTCACCACCTGCGATTCGGTGGGGCGTCCCGGGGCGCCTTCCACCGTGACTCTGCCCACGAAGAAAGTTGGCGTACCCGCGAACGTAAGTTGAACAGTCCCGTCGGCGGCGCGTTCGCACTCGGCTCGGAGGTCGGCGTAGCGCCCGGTGGAAAAAAGAACGCGAAGGCTCTGTTGCAACTGACGGCGATTGAGCGGTTCGCCAGGATGCGCGGCGATCAGAGCACGCAACATTGGTTGATCGGAGTCGTTGATACCAGGGAACTCGATTTTCCCGATCTTCGCGTCGAAGCACGCAGGCCGGGCCGGTGCGGGCTCATCCCGTGTCTGCGCGCCACAAAGAGCCAATAGGCTCCCGGTGATCGCAATCACGATACATGCATGGATTAAGCCCCTTTTACGCAACCATGCTCCTGAGGAAAGATTTCGAGAAGTCTGCCAGATTTGATGCGCACGAACACCCAGCTCTGGCGGCCAACGCGCAGTCGCCACTTATAATAACTGTCGGCACCCGTTGGCAGGGTGGACGCAATGGTTCCGGTGCGGCTGAGGGTCATGGCCGTTGGTTTGACGTTACTTCTTAGATCGTCAGGTGTTAGCTCGTTACATCGATGAAACCCGACATTGACGAAAGATATTCGCGGCAGGTTCTTTTCGTGGGGATTGGCGAGGCAGGTCAAAAAGCGCTCCTCAGCGCTCAAGTTGCTATCGTGGGCTGCGGCGCAACTGGATCGGCTTTGGCTTCGCTTCTCGCTCGCGCCGGCGTTGGAACCTTGCGAATCATTGACCGCGATTACGTAGAGCCCAGCAATCTGCAGCGGCAAATATTGTTCGATGAGGCCGATGCGGCTGAATCTCTTCCCAAAGCCATTGCCGCGTGCCGCAAGATTGCAAGTTTCAATTCGCAAGTTGTCGCGGAACCACATGTGAGCGATCTGCGCCCAGAAAGTGTGGAGCAGTTACTTGCAGGCGTTCAGTTGATTCTTGATGGAACGGATAATTTCGAGACTCGTTATCTGATTAACGATTTCGCCGTCAAGAATTCCCTGCCATGGATCTACGTGGCTGCGGTTGGCAGCTACGCGACCACCATGAACGTCATACCTGGTGAGACCGCATGCCTGAGCTGCATTTTTCCCGAAGGCCCGCGTGGGAGTG
>QHZV01000064.1 GCA_003224785.1 Acidobacteriota bacterium | reverse complement strand
TCTCGATACCATTTTCATCGCCGATCTGCGCGCAGCAAACCGGATCGAACTCTGAGCACACCGCCGCTCCGGAAATGGAAAAACTTGCTCATGCGCTTGTGGGCGATTGGAACAATGTAGAAACCATGAAGCCGAGCGAACGGTTCCCGCACGGAGCGGAACGTCGCGGGATTTCGCATTGTGGATTGGATACGGGCGGCACAACACTAGTGTGTCAAGGTACTTCGGATGGCTCTGCCGGCAAGCTGGACCATCTCATCGTGATCTGGTGGGACAAAGACGCGAAGCTGTATGGCTTCTTCGTGTGCTTCAAGGACTGGGGCTCGGGGTGCGAAGTCCGCGGCACCGCGCACTGGGAAGGGGATATCTTCGTAAACGACTACACCGAGAACGTAAATGGTAAGCCGACGAAAATGCGAGACTCTTTTGTCGATATAGCTGCCAACTCCCATGCCCTAATCGCTGCCGTCGAAACTACCGATGGAAAGATGAAGACGCTGATTACCACCGAAAGTACGCGACGGTAGTGCTCGCGGACGAACCACTTTTACTCCCATTTGACAATTCTTTACGCCCGCAGGTTCTGCGCACATGATTCAATTGTTCCAGCAGACTTTATGCGACGGGCAACCAACAAATCAAGAATATTTGCCCTAATCGTCCGCGATTCGATCGCTGTGGCCGTGTCGTTTTTCATGCTCAGTTCCTACGGTTTTGCGCAGGTTTCTGCCGCCAAAGTAGTTGGAACTGTGAAGTCAACCAGTGGGAATACGCTTACTTTGTCGCCGGACGCAGGTACCGATACAACGGTCACGATAGCTGATTCTGCTCGCATTCTTCGCACTCTGCCAGGGCAAACTGATTTGAAGGCTGCAACTCCGATATCTGCCACTGACATTCAAATAGGAGATCGCGTATTCGTACGTGGACAAGCGGGTGAGAACGGTGCACTGCTGGCGTCTTCGATCATTGTGATGTCAAAGAGCGATATTGCAGAGCGGCAGCAGCAGGATCGAGAGGAGTGGAGAAAGGGAGTCGGCGGAATTGTGAAGTCCGTTGATGTCACCGCAAGCACGGTCACGCTGGCGAATTCGCTGCTTGCTTCGGGCAAACCGATCGTTGTTCATGTGAGCCAGAGCACGCAAGTGCTGCGCTATGCGCCGGATTCCACCAAATTTGATGACGCGAAACCGGGAAGGTTGGACGAGATCAAAGCCGGCGATCAGATCCGCGCTCGTGGGACGAAAAGCTCAGATGGTGCAGAATTCACAGCGCAAGCCGTTGTTTCAGGCTCATTCCGAGGCATAGCGGGAACAGTGATTTCGACCGATGCAGCGAACAACAGTATCTCTGTGATGGATCTCGCGACCAAGAAGCCTGTCACAGTGAGGGTCAGTTCGGAGAGTCAGCTTCACAAGCTACCGCCGATGGTTGCACAGATGATTGCGTTTCGATTGAAGGGTGGAGTGCCCGGAGCGCAGCCGGGGCAGGCTACAGCACAATCCTCCGGAGGTAATTCGATGCCGGCAGGAGGGCAGGCCTGGGGCGGACGTGTGCAAGGAAACGGAACCGAGCGACTTGGCACTGGTCCACAGGGTAATGGCGGTCCGGCAGGCGCTGGCGGTGGGAATTGGCGCAATGGCGGCGGGCCACCCGATTTCCAACAGATGCTGAGCCGCATGCCAGCCGTGACAATTGCCGACCTAAATAAAGGGGACGCGGTGATGCTGGTAGCCACGCAGGGCAGTTCGGCCGAGGGGCCCACCGCGATAACGATGCTAGTAGGCGTCGAGCCCATACTCAGTGCAGCACCTCCCGGCACAAGTGCAATGACGCTGCTTTCGCCTTGGAATCTTGGAACCTCCGGCGGGGGCGGGGACATGTCAACGCAATAGATTTAAAAAGGAAAAGAGTTGAATAGAATTCTGCACAGTCTCGTTATCGTGTGCCTTTGTGCCGTGGCATTTGCACAGTCGCCTACCGGAAGTTTCAAGGGCAAGGTCACAGATCAAACCGGCGCGGTTATTCCCCAAGCGAGCGTAACGGTTGTTGCGGCAGATGGAAAGCGCACAAGCGCGACGACCGATGGCGCGGGTGCGTTCGAAATCGGGCCGCTGCCGCCTGGGTCCTACAGCGTTCTCGCTCATGCGAATGGCTTCGCGTCCTACAAAAAGGACACCGTCGTCGTTACGCCGGGACCAGCTCAGATCCTGAACCTCGCGCTCGAAATCCAGGTCAAGGAAGAAAAGCTCGAAGTGCAGTCTGATAGCAACCAACTCGATATTGGATCATCGTCAACCGCAGGCTCTCTGGTTATTAAGGGAAAGGACCTGGAGGCCTTGTCCGACGATCCCGATGAACTTCAGTCCGAGCTTCAAGCATTGGCCGGACCTTCAGCTGGCCCAAGCGGCGGCCAAATTTATATTGATGGCTTCACTGGAGGGCAGCTTCCGCCCAAGTCGGCAATTCGCGAGATTCGCGTCAATCAGAACCCGTTCTCGGCGCAATACGACAAGCTTGGTTACGGAAGAATCGAAATTTTCACGAAGCCTGGGAGCGACAAGTTCCATGGGCAATTCTTCTTCAATGACAGCAATTCGATTTTCAACTCGCGGAATCCTTATGTACTTGTAAAGCCGAGCTACAACTCCGATATTTTCGACGGCAACCTGGGTGGGCCGATCAACAAGAAGGCTTCATTCTTCATTGACGCGTCTCGTCGGAACATGGACGATTTTTCGGCGATTTCAGCAATCGATCCAGCGCTGCTTCCCAATCCCCTGACAACAGGCTCAGTGATTCCTCTTATCAACGAATCAATTTCAAATCCGCGTACGCGCACAAACTTCAACCCGAGAGTTGATGTGCAACTCACACCCAGCAACTCTTTTACTGCGCGGTACCAGATCACTCATGATAGCGAGCAGAATTCGGGCTTGGGTACCTTCTCACTGCCTTCGGTCGCCTACAACTTGAATGAGACCGAGCACACGGTTCAAATCAGCGACACGCAAATTTTGAGTCCGAGGATGGTGAATGAAACGCGGTTCCAATTTCAGCGCGACATAAACCACCAGCTGCCGCTCGGAACCGGTCCCACCATTGATGTTCAGCAGTCGTTTACGTTCGGCCAGAACTCCGAAGGACTGGTGCGGACAACCGAGGACAATTACGAACTGCAAAACTACACGTCACTGACGGCCCACAATCACTTGATCAAATTCGGGGGCAGATTGCGCAGAATTAACGCAGAGCAATCTACAAACGCGAACTTCAATGGCGAGTTTATTTTTTCGTCGGTTGATCCGAATGATCCGTTGAGCGCGCTCGAGGCTTACCAGAACGCCTCTCAGGGTTTGTGCCAGCCACCTCCAAACTACAGTGCGCAAAACTGCCCATCACAGTTCATGCTGACAGTGGGATCAACCAACGTAAACGTGGGCTGGTTTGACGCTGGGTTTTATGCAGAAGATGAGTGGCGCGTTAAGCCAAATATTTCGTTGACCTATGGTTTGCGTTTCGAGTCGCAAAACAATATTCATGATCACGCCGATTTTGCGCCGCGCCTCGGCATAGCCTGGGGCTTGGGAGGAGACGGGAAGACACCGCCCAAGACGGTTCTCCGCGGCGGCTTTGGTATTTTTTATGACCGCTTTGGTTACAACTTGGTCGAGCAAGCGACGTTGCTGAACGGCGTGACTCAGCAAAAGGCCGTGGTGCAGGCGCAACCGCAGGGACAACCGCAACCGTTAGACTTCTTCTCAACTAACCCTAACAACTGGCCATCATTCAGCACACTGGCCTCTAGCGGTTCGCCGACCATTTACCAAGTTGGCCCGAACTTGACCTCTCCATACACGATTCAGAGCGCCGCCAGCATTGAACGACAAGTCACGAAGGCGGCAACTGTTTCCCTCACGTACTTGAATTCGCATGGCGAGCACGCTTTCTACATCGATAACGTGAATGCTCCGTTGGTGATCGGCGGGCCCCGACCGCTCGGCGGCAGCGATAATGTTTATCAGTATCAGTCGGGCGGCATTTTCCGTCAGAACCAATTGATCGTGAACGCGCGGGTCAGTACCGTCAAGCGACTTTCGTTGTTCGGGTTTTATACGCTGAGTTATGCAAACAGCAACGTATCTTCTGGCGGCAGTGCCGGCGGATTCTTTGCCAGTGGCGGCACGAGCACGGCGAGTTTCGTCAGCAATCAGTTTGATCCGCTTGCCGATTACGGGCGAGCGGCATTTGACGTGCGCCATCGCGCATTCATTGGCGGAAGTGTGACCATGCCGTACGGCTTCTCGCTGTTCCCGTTCATCATCATCAACTCCGGTTCTCCGTATAACATCACGACCGGGCAGGACAACAACGGCGATTCGATCTTCAACGACCGACCGTCGCTTGCGAATCCGGGCGGACAGATAGTTTGCACGGACCGAACTGATTTTTCTTTGACGCAGACTGCCTCATTGGTCCCAATCAATTACTGCACCGGTCCGGGAAATGCCACATTCAATCTGCGATTGAGCAAAACGTTCGGCTTCGGACGCGAAACAAAAGGAAGTGCCGGCGGCGGCGGAATGGGCGGTCCAGGAGGCGGTCAGCGCGGCGGCGGCGGTCCAGGCGGTGGATTGGGACCACGCGGCCTTGGTGGAGGCGGTGGCAATCCCTTTGCTTTCGGACAAGGTACGAGCCATCGCTACAATTTGACCTTCAGTATTTCTGCTCGCAATCTTTTCAACACCTTCAATCCGGGCAATCCGGTCGGAAATCTCAGTTCACGCCTTTTTGGTGAAACGCTCAGCGTAGGTGGTGGGCCATTCGCTTCCGCATCGGCGAATCGGAGAGTTGATCTACAGGCAAGATTCTCGTTCTAAACAGCTATGAGCTCTCAGCCCTCAGCTTTCAGCAAACCTGCGAAGACAGTCTGCAACTGTTCTGTAATTAGAGTTGATAGCTGAGAGCTTACTTGCAGTTCACGCCTTGCGGCGGCGACAACGACGTCAACACGTTCATGTTGGGATAGCTATAAGCCCCCGCGATAGCGGTGGATGGTGACTGAAACTCCAGCCAGGGAAGCAATGCTTCGTTTTGCGGATGATAGATGTTGCCGCCGATCTTGATGGTCGTTGTTGCGTCGGGCAGGCCTTCGATCACGTCTCCGACTTCGAGATCATTCTGGCAATTTCCGTTTGGCGAGAGCCACCAGGGCGTGATTCCGTGAACCCCGTCGCTGCCAACGAACGGATCGTTAATGCTCTCAGTAATCTCGTGACTCAGCGCGGTCACGTCCTCAAAGCCGGGTACGAATAGCCCGGGACTGATCCAGCTTGAATAGTTAAAGACATAGCGCTTCTCGCGGAAGCCGTTGCGGGTGTCTCCAGGCTCGAAATCGTAAGTGTGAAATCCAAGTACGCAGCACTGGTTCGGATTCCCGTCGAAATACAGAAAAGTGTTGGGAAGCAGAAATGTCGAAATGTCTTTTGTCGTAATGTCGCCCGAGTGCTCTGCCGCGCCGACGGGGCTATTTGTATCGTTCGGCGAGGAAGGGAATAGCCGGCCCGAAAAAACGTTGATGTCGAGCAGTACGAAGGCGCAGCAGGTGCCGTCCGAGTTGAGCGCAAAGAAATAATGTCCGCGCGGAATGGACAGAGTGCGCCCTTTTTTTACCGAGGGTTGCAGTAGCGTATGCCAGTCGGGCTGCATCGTGTTGTAAAACGCAGCTTTCTGAATGGCATCCACAAACTGCGTGGGCGCGTCGCTGCTGGAGTATTCGGCGTTCTGGAAAATTGGCGAATTCAAAACTGACGCGACGAACGGCTGAACGGCATAATGAAGGCGACGTCCGTTTATCGTTCGAACCGAACCATCGAAATCCAGCAAATCCAGCGAGACCGGGATAATGGGTGCGTTGAAACGCGTGGTCCCGCCGCGCTCGGGCCGGCTCCCGGCCATGGTATAGAACCAGCGACGGCGCGGCACGCCGGTTGGGCCCACTCCGGCGGCTTGAAAATCACCAGTGAAGGTTTTGATCGAGTCGAAGGCGCCATCATCCGACGCAAAACTCGTTTTGGAAGTTGCCGAACTGCCGTGGCCCCGCGGCGCAAAAACTGTGAACGAGTGGTGCGCTTGAGAAAGAGTGGGCGCAATTTGGTCATGACTCTGCCCGAATGCGCGAGTCCCGACGACAAGCAACACTAATCCGAGAAGCAGGCCCTGGGAAGGCCTATTGAACCTGGGCAAACAGCCACCGCCTCACACTAAGCTACTTTGATGCGGGAACCGTTGCAAACAGATTTACGGTAAAAGTTTTGTGAAGTGGACAGGGCGGCTCGCATGGGACTGAGTCTAAATTGGGTGACGCCATCGGCGAGCACCAGCGACTCGTGCGCCGCGCTACTTCGGCCTGGTGATCGCACCCTCCGAAGCCGATGCTACCAGGGCACAATACTTGCCGAAGACTCCAGTAGCATAACGAAGTTTCGGCTGCTTCCAAGTCGCCATGCGCCGTTTGATTTCGGCGTCGCTGACTTCAACTTCCAACAGGCGCTCGTTTACGTCAACGCGGATCATATCGCCTTCATGTACGGCTGCAATTGGGCCACCCAGCGCAGCTTCGGGGGAAACGTGTCCCATCATCAAGCCGTGAGTCGCGCCGCTGAAACGTCCATCGGTCAGTAGTGCGACTGATCCGCCAAGTCCTTCGCCCACAATGGCTCCCGTTACGCTTAACATCTCGCGCATGCCAGGACCGCCGCGAGGTCCTTCATTGCGAATGACGACAACGTCGCCGGTTTTAATGCGCTTGCCGGTCACGGCAGTCATCGCTTCTTCTTCGGATTCAAATACCCGCGCCGGGCCGCGGTGGCTCAGCCGTTCGTGACCGCTGATTTTGGCAACGCATCCTTCGGGAGCGAGGTTTCCGCGCAGGATCACGAGACCGCCCGTAGCCTTAAGCGGTTTATCGAATGGAGCAATCACTTCCTGGTCGGGTGTTTCGACGGCACTCGCAGCTTCCTCGCCAATAGTTTTGCCCGTTACAGTAATTGCGCTCTCGTGCAGCCTTTTTGCGCGCAGGAGCCGGTTCGCAAGCAAACGGATTCCCCCGGCGCGGTGCATGTCGGCAGCTACGAATCTGCCGGATGGTTTCAAGTCGCAGAGCAGCGGAGTGCGTTCGCTCACCTTTTGGAAGTCGTCAATGTCGAGCTGAACCCCGGCCTCGCGTGCAATCGCGAGTAAATGCAGAACCGAATTTGTTGAGCCGCCGCTTGCTGCCACGGACGCAATTGCGTTTTCAAATGCAGGGCGAGTCAGGATTTCGCGCACTTTAGTTCCGCGCTTGAGAAGATCCAAAATGATTGCGCCGCATTTGAATGTGACGTCATCCTTCTGCGGATCCATCGCTGGGACGCTGTTGTATCCCATAGGCGAGAGGCCTATCATCTCCATCACGGTGGACATGGTGTTCGCGGTGTACTGCCCGCCACAAGCACCCGCTCCGGGACAGGCAACGTTTTCAATCTCAAGCAACTCGGTGTCGCTGAGCTTTCCGGCAGCATTCGCGCCAACGGCTTCGAATACGTCTTGGATGGTTATGTCTTTGCCACGATGATTTCCAGCGGCAATGGTTCCACCGTAGAGCACGATTCCGGGAAGGTCGAGTCGGGCGAGCGCCATGGCGGCGGCAGGAATGGTTTTGTCGCACCCGACGACGCAAACGACTGCGTCGAAAAGCTGGCCACGGCAGACGAGCTCGATCGAATCGGCAATAACTTCGCGACTGACCAGCGAAGCTCGCATCCCTTCGGTGCCCATAGTCTCGCCATCACTTATGGCGATGGTGTTGAACTCCATGGGCGTGCCGCCAGCGGCTCGAATGCCTTCCTTCACCTTCGCCGAAAGCCGGCGAAGGTGGAAGTTGCACGGCATGGTCTCAATCCAAGTGTTAGCGACGCCGATTAGCGGCTTGCTGAGATCGTCTCCAGTAAAGCCGATGGCTTTGAACATCGCGCGAGACGGTGCGCGATCGCGTCCATCAGTGATGAGTCGGCTGCGGTGTTTCAGGTTCATAGTGCTATATCTGGTCGATACGAGTAACTCTTCGAGCGCGAATCACGATCGGCTGATCTTCGACTGGAAGAGCCTGCGCAGTTCCTGAATGTTGTCTGCGCTCAGCTCTCGTTTTGGGATGATACTAATGATTAGCGTCTTCTGAAATAAGACAAAAGAGTCGTTGTCTTCACAAAAGAAATCGAACACCGACCAATTTACCTTCGAGTGAAAGGTAGGCCCTTCACCTTCGAATCCATCTTCGTCTGCCCTCAACGAGAGTTTGCCATGCAACGACGTGCTCTGCGCATAAAGCTTTCGTTGGCTTCGTTTGTTCAGGAGTGGAGTCGAGACGAAAAACGCTGGGACGAGGAGAGCTAGCAAGGATGTTGACGAGAAGGTCTGCTTCAAAACGATAGTTACGAGTACGAAATTAGATATATATCCCACAAAAAGGATGAAACCAAACGTTGGGAGTCCCAATCGCATCCAGCGAACGGAACGGCGGGAAT
>QHZV01000377.1 GCA_003224785.1 Acidobacteriota bacterium | reverse complement strand
CAGTAATAAAGCGCCTGACCGGTGCGCACGCTTGCGGTCATTTTCTCAACACCCTCGCCCTCGCTGCTGATCGGACTTGACTGCAGGCAGAAGCGCGCGCCATTGGTGATGGTGTAAGTCGCGTAATCGAGAATGCTATTCAGCCCCTTGTGCAGATAAGGCACGTGATAACCGCCGTCGAGATAGTTATCAACAAATACTTTCCAATTGCAGTCAATAATCCACTCGCGCCTTCCGGCAAAATGCAGTCCATCGAGGTGCAGTGGCCGGAATTGTTCGACCATTTCGCCCACATACTCACTCAGCAGCATCGGATTGGGATCGAGCTGGACAAAGACAAATTTTTCCCAAACATCCACGCTGAGAGGGACTAAGCCATTCTGCTTGCGATCAAAATCTCCGACGCCTTCAAAGTCGGGAACGCCTTTCAAGGATCCATCCAGCCCGTACGTCCAGCCGTGGTACGGGCATTGCAGCCGCGCCGCAGTTCCGCAAGGCTCAGTCATTACGGCTGCCGCATGATGCCGGCATACATTGAAAAATGCGCGCAGAACGCCATCCTGCCCCCGTACCACCAGCACAGGCTCGCCACCAACTTCAGCAGTAATGTATTGTCCGGGAGCAGCAACCTGCTCGGCGCGCCCTACCATTTGCCACGTGCGGCTGAACACCGTCTTGCGCTCAAGTTCGGCTATGCCAGCATCGGTGTACCAGGGACCAGGAATTGTTGAAGCGGTGGTAAGGGGTTTTGCCGGATCGAACCTGGAAACAATTTCTTGGATGGATTCGGGCATGTGCGTCAGCGCGACTGGACATGGTAGCACCGAACCAGCGTCGCCGAGAATAAGCCGTCGCCGCCCCGCCATTGTTATGCTCTAAGTCTCAGGAGCGGCCGTGGTAATCATCCTCATGGGCGTCGAAGGTTCCGGGAAGACCACAGTCGGTCAACTATTGGCACAGAAACTCCACTGGCAATTTGCCGACGCCGATAATTTTCATCCGCCAGCGAACACCGAGAAAATCCATCGCGGGATACCTCTCGGCGATAGCGACCGCGCTCCATGGCTCTCCGCGCTCCGTGCCGCGATCGACAACTGGAACGCCGACAGAGAAAATGTCATCCTGGCGTGCTCTGCGCTGAAGACTAAATATCGACAGGAACTAAGCGCCGGCTCTGTCCAGTTCGTGTATCTCAAAGGCAGCTATGAACTGATTCTTAGCCGTCTGCGCGCACGCCGAGGACATTTCGCATCCGATTCCATCCTTGCCAGCCAGTTCGCTGACCTGGAAGAACCTCAGGACGCAATCAGCGTCACAGTGGACAAATCACCGGAAGCAATCGTGTCTGAAATTATCGCCAAGCTGAACCTTGCCCCACTGGCGTATCCTGATCCGACCAATTTATGACCACCGCCACCGACGTGGACCTGGAGCGCAGGACCATCCGCAAATTGTTTTTGCGCCTGCTGCCATTCCTTTTTCTGTTGTACATCGTCAGCTATCTGGACCGAATCAATGTCGGATTTGCGAAATTGCAGATGCAAGGTCTGCTCGGATTTGATGAACGCGTCTTCGGCACCGGCTTCGGAATTTTCTTCGCGGGATATTTCTTCTTTCAGGTGCCCAGCAATCTACTTCTCGAAAGAGTCGGGGTGCGCCGTTGGATCGCAGGACTGATGATTGTTTGGGGATTCGTATCGTGTTCGATGATTTTCATTCGAACTCCGCTAAGTTTTTATGTGCTGCGGTTTCTGCTCGGCGCGGCGGAAGCGGGCTTTTTCCCCGGCATGATCCTGTACATGAAGCATTGGTTTCCATCCGGAGCCCGCGCCCGCGCAGTGGCTTTGTTCATGACTGCGAATCCACTGGCGGGAGTCATCGGCAGTCCGATCTCTGGCTTGTTGCTCGTGCTTCATATCGGCAAACTGGCGGGATGGCAATGGTTGTTCGTTTTGGAGGCCCTTCCGGCCGTCATTTTGGGACTGGTGGTGTACTGGGTGTTGCCGGAAATGCCAAGCACTGCCATGTGGCTGTCGAATGAGGAGAAAGCTTGGCTATCGCAAAAGCTCCAGCACGAGTCATCGGGCGAAACTCCTCTGGCGAAAAACGAATTGATCGCCGCCCTCGGCAGCCTACGGATCTGGATCTTGGCTCTGGTTTACTTCGGACTGCCAACTTGCATGTACGGCATTACACTATGGTTGCCCACTGCCATTCACGGTCTTTCAGGGGCGGGCTACGCGGCGACCGGAATAATCGCAACAATTCCTTTTATTGCCACAACCATCGCCATGGTGCTGGCCGGCATGAATTCGGATCGAATGCAGGAAAGGTGCTGGCACACCGGACTGGCGGCATTCGCAGCGGCCGCAGGCTTGGTGGGGGCCGCCTATAGCAGCGCGCCCGCCTTGGTGATTTCCGGCATGACCCTCGGAATGATGGGAGCGCAGTCCATGACGGGTCCGTTCTGTACATCATCGGTTTGTTCCGGTCTCAGAATGGGCAATTTCGAGGCGGTTTACTGGCCATTGCATTGGTCATGGTAATAAGCGGAAGCCTAGGCCTGCTGGTTGGATCGAGGTCAGTGAAGATTCAAGCCGCGATTGGGCCTTGACCCCCCGCGGAGATTACCCGGCCTGCAATCTACTTCGCTCCCTGCCCGTTCTTCCTTTACAATAAAGAACTTCGCGGCCTCGGCTGCAATGCCTGGCCTGACGTTTTCTCACTGCGAACTAGGTCAATACCGAGTGCAATCTGAGCCAAAATCCCCCGGGCAGTACGTGTACTGGCGCGCTGAAGGCAGCCTGTTGGAGCTGACGACCGTTCGCCCAATCGCGTTCTTCACCTGGAACGCACAGACCTTCATGGAGCGGTCCTTGCGTCGGATGGCCGTGCTACTGATGGCTCTGCTCCGGCCTTTTCTCTATCTCGCGAACCGCACTTTTGCAACCCGAATTGGGTACTCGATCCTGCGAGGCATCAGCCGCGATCGCCTCGATCTGCTCGGTGAAGAGTATTTTCAGTATCATTTGAAGCCGCACTTGAAGCCTGAAGGCGTGCAACAGCTTAAAAACCGAATCGCCTCAGGAGCAGAAGTCGTGCTGGTGAGCCAGGGGCTTGAGTGCGTCATGCGGCCGCTTGCCCAGCACCTCGGCGTGAAGTGGATCATCGCGAACCGCCTGGACTTCCGGGACGGGATCGCGACCGGTCGCGTACTTGAGCCCATCGTCCGGCCGCGTGGAATATTCGCGCGCATTTCCTCAGCCGGGCCCGCCGGCTCGCGCACCTTGCAAAAACTCGCGCACGACCTCGGCTCATCCGCCGAGCTTCTCGAGAAAGCGGTTTTACCCGCGGAACGAACGGTTCCCAAAATTCAGCATCCACTGGTTCACTTTGATGGCCGCCTGCAGGACTCACCTCTTTCCGTGCGGTCGGCTTTCCGTGACAAACACATTCTGCTGATCGGCGTGACCGGATTCATCGGCAAGGTCTGGCTCGTGAACACGCTGATGGATCTTCCTGACGTCGGATGTATTTATCTTCTAATTCGCCGGCAGAAATCGAATCCAGCGCTGCGTCGATTTGAAAAGCTCGTCGAGGATTCGCCGGTTTTCGATCCGCTTTACGAGCGCCACGGATCAGGTCTTTCCAAGTTCCTGAAAGATCGCGTGCGCGTAATCGAAGGAGATGTCACACAGCCGGGGCTTGGGATTGCTCCAGATCTCGCCGCGGAATTACGTTGGAAGCTGGATCTGATCGTCAACAGCTCCGGCCTCACCGACTTCAATCCTGAGTTGCGGGATGCACTGGTTTCCAACGTGGACGCGGTCCTGAATATCATGAAATTTGTTCGCGAGTCTGACCACGCTGGATTACTTCATCTCTCGACCTGTTACACGGCGGGCGCACGCGACGGAAGGGTCAGTGAGAGGGCCCGGCCAGACTACACGCCCGCGCGAATCGCCCAGTACGACGCCGAACAGGAACTGCAGGCATTGTACCGCCTGGTCGAAGAAACAGTTGCTCGCTCAGAAGGCCCGCAGGTGACCGAGGAACTTCGGAATCAGGCGATGGGCAAGGAACACGCTGCGAGAGATTTGCATGGGCCAGCTCTCGAAAATCAAATTCGCAAGAACCGCGTTCGCTGGTTGCGAAATGAACTGACCGAGGCGGGGAAGAGGCGGGCGCGCGAGTTGGGCTGGCCGAATACTTACACGCTGACCAAAGGACTAGCCGAATCTTTGCTGACCAAGCTCGGCGCAGGTCTTCCCATCGCGCTGGTGCGTCCGGCAATCGTCGAGAGTTCAATCGCGCAGCCGTTTCGAGGGTGGAACGAGGGGATCAACACCTCTGCGGCGCTCTCGTATCTTCTGGGCACGTTTTTCCGCCAGTTGCCGACCAACGAACGCAAGCGTCTGGATGTGATTCCGGTTGACGCGGTCTGCCGCGGAATGACGCTCATCTCCGCGGCAATTATCGAACGCCGTCACGAT
>QHZV01000349.1 GCA_003224785.1 Acidobacteriota bacterium | reverse complement strand
AACATTCTACTGTGATTCAATTTATCAAGGCGCGCCAAGCACCCGACATACGACCACTGTCGAATTACTGTACGGACACCCCAAACCTTCAGTTCCAGGTTGCTGCAGAATGACCCAATCCACGCCATAACGCGTTCTAAGGGTTTCAAAATCTTGGCGCTGAAATTGACTCCAGCCTTCCTCTGACTGCACTTGCTCCGACCAGGTTTCTGCGAGCGCCGGAAACATTGACACTGCTCCACTGTCCTTGACCCGGTCGGAAAGCATGGAGCGTTCTGCGATTGCCCGAAATCCATGCTGATCTTCTCCGGGCAGCCGCATGTGGTCTGGATTCAGCGCAAAGTACGCGCCGGTTGGCGTGTGCTCGCGCACCCAGAGGAACGCCTGTACCCACCCGTTCTTGGTGTTTCTGCCAGGCCATTCAATGTGCGGTGTCGCCGGAAACAATTGGCGCTGCGCATAGAACATTCCTGCATTGAGCGCAGCCACTCCCGCGAACAACAAAATTCGCAATTTCAGCGACGAGGCGAATGCCCAATCAGCAATCCATCCACCGGCGATCACGAACAAGAGCACGTAAACCAGATGCAGGCTCCGCATCGGTTGCAGCTCAGCAAATCTCGCAAGCTGTGAAGGAATGGAAATCACTAGGGCAATGACAAAGAACGCCAGACCAAAATAGATGCTCGTGCGGCACAGTCTTTCTATCAGCGCAAGTCCCCTCCGCCGCGCTGCACCTCCAAGGAGCCACAGAATTATGAGAGGCCCAAAGATTCCAAGCCACTCATACCACTCCCACCGCTGTAGAAAGAAATAGGAATGGCTCTCGAGTACCTGGCGATAGGGGCCACTCACCGGAGGGAAGAACGCTATCGGCAGGAACACCATTGCCCCGGCCGGGGACAATGACGGCCGGGTCTGTTGCCAAATCAACAGGATGGCATAGGCCGTGCCGAATGCCGCCATCAGAGGATGCAGGAGCGCTGTCAGCACAATCCAGAAAGCCGCCTGCAAGTATTTCCTCTGTGCCGTGGCCAGGACAATCCACAACACGGTTGCGGTTGAAAATGATCGCGTGTTGAGGTACTGGTCCATGATGTAAAGCGCGGTGCCTGCGATGGGAATTGTGAGAAGACTCGCGACCAGCAGCGCACTTCCCCATCCTGCGCGCGCTGAACCAAAACACATTCGACCAAGCTTCCAGCATGCAAACAGTAGCGAAAAAATGCAGCCGATATGCCAGGCCAGCAGCGCCAATTCCAGCCGCAAATGGGTTAACCGCACCGAACCGGCAATCAGATTCGGAAAAAACGTTAGCTTTGCATGAGAGGCAAAAAACTCGGCATTGTAAGGATAAAGTGCCGGATTCAGAAGCTTCTTGATACCCGGCACGTAGATTTCAGCGTCTTCGACGAAAGGATGGTATCCGTGGATCAGAACGGCGACGGCTGAGAGAAGGATTAGAAGGCCGATCGTCTCTGTATCCGCTCGGAGCGACGGTTTCGATAAAATTTTATCGTTATGACCGGGGGCTGCCGACAGTTCCGCGCGCATAGTAGTTTGCCACTCCCGGCTCCAGTTTGCGCCCCTCGGAATTGAATATCCGATAGTGGGCCAGCCCCCATTTTTGAAAAGCAAACTGCAAGGTCGTGGCGAGCACGCCAAACCCGTACTTCACGCTGCGCCGAAAATTGATGGACGAGGCCTCGGGAAAATACTTGGTCGGACAAGAGACTTCGCCAATGCGGAACCCGAAATATGCGCACTGCGCCAGCATCTGATTGTCGAACACAAAGTCGTCAGAATTTTCGAGCAATGGAAGTTTGGTCAATACTTCACGGCTGAAAGCGCGATAGCCGCTGTGGTATTCGGAGACTTTAATCCCAAGAAACAGGTTTTCGAATGCGGTCAGCATTCGATTGAAAATATATTTGTAGAGCGGCATGCCGCCGCGTAGCGCCTGTCCGCCAATGATTCGCGAGCCGAGTACAACGTCATAAACTCCATAAGCCACCATGCTGGCCATCGCGGTGGCCAGCAGCGGAGTGTACTGGTAATCAGGATGTACCATGATCACAACATCAGCGCCTTCCGCCAATGCTTCCGTATAGCAGGTCTGCTGGTTGCGTCCATAACCGTAATTGCGATCGTGCACAAAGTGCACCAGGCCCAGTTCACGGGCAACTTCCACAGTACGATCGGCGCTCGAGTCGTCAACGAGGATGCGGATGTCAACGATCTCCGGCAACTCGTCCACGGTCGCCTGCAGCGTTTTTTCGGCGTTATAGGCCGGCATGACAACGGCGATGCGTTTTCCGTTAAGCATGAAGGAAGTTTTTAGCCATTAGGTTTTTTGCTCTTAGCTGCACGTCCGTTGACATTTGCTCTCTTCAACAAACGTATTGGTCTTGGCTAAGAGCTAAAGGCTAAGAGCTGATTGCCCTTGATTTACACTCATCATAAATCATGAGTTCCGCTGCCCCGCCTCAAACCAGCTTTTCCATCTCCACTCGAGGCACAGTTCTGGTCCATCTGGATTTTCTGCTCACCGGCATCGTCATGACATTTCTGGGACCGATGCTGCCGATCCTTTCGGCCCGATGGAACCTGAATG
>QHZV01000348.1:2639-3104 GCA_003224785.1 Acidobacteriota bacterium | reverse complement strand
AAAGTTCCTAAGGTTATTGAAAGATAGTCTCGGGCTTTACGTACGAGCAACGACGAACGACCAGCGACGGTTTTAATGGATCTTAGCGGCCTCACAATCGATTCCACCCGCTCAGCTATTGCGGAGCGCAAAACCAGCGCGACTGCGCTGGCCGAGGCCTTCTACGCGAAAATCGAGTCCGATGACCCGAAAATCGGCGCGTACCTCATTCTGTCGAAAGAACACGCGCTCGCGAAGGCCGCAGAGATTGATGCTCTCGTGGGAAAAGGCGAAGCTCTGCCACCGCTAGCCGGAGTTCCGGTCGGAATCAAAGATGTTCTGGTCACTAAAGATATTCGCACCACTGCCGGCTCGAAGATCCTCGGCAATTACGTGCCGCCTTATGATTGCACTGCGGTCGCGCGGCTCGAAGCTGCCGGTGCTGTGGTATTGGGCAAACTCAATTGCGATGAGTTTGCGATGGGA
>QHZV01000348.1:0-2513 GCA_003224785.1 Acidobacteriota bacterium | reverse complement strand
TCAAGCCGACTTATGGCCGCGTCTCGCGTTATGGCCTGATTGCGTTTGCTTCGTCGCTCGATCACATTGGCCCTCTGACAAAAACCGTGAAAGATGCTGCCATTGTTTTAAGAACCATCGCTGGCCGCGATCCGATGGATTCAACTTCCGCTGAATTGCCGGTGCCGGATTACGTCGCGGAACTCGACAAACCACTTAAGGGCCTGAAGATCGGTGTTGCCAAAGAGTATTTCGGAGAAGGACTCGAACAGGAAACTCGAAAGGCTATTGAAGCTGCGATTCAGAAGCTGGCGAGCATAGGTTGCGAAATCGTCGAAGTCTCACTGCCGCATACAAAATACGCGATCCCGGCCTATTACTTGGTTGCGACTGCCGAAGCCTCATCGAACCTGGCGCGCTTCGATGGTGTTCGCTACGCATTCCGCGCGAGCGGAATCCGTTCGCTCTCCGAGATGTATCGCCGCACGCGCGACCAGGGCTTCGGGGCAGAAGTGAAACGTCGAATCATGCTCGGCACCTACGCTCTAAGTGCCGGATACTACGATGCCTATTATCTCAAAGCCCAGCGCGTGCGCACGCTGCTGACACGCGACTTCGAAGAAGCATTCAAGAAAGTGGATGCCATCGTCGGGCCCACCTGTCCGACGCCTGCGTTCAAACTCGGCGAAAAGGTGGACGATCCGCTGGCCATGTATCTAGCCGATATCTACACCGTCACCGCGAATCTGGCAGGCATTCCGGGAATTTCTATTCCGGTCGGAGCCTCAAAAGAAAATCTGCCCATCGGTATGCAGATCTTCGGAAAGCACTTTGCCGAGAGCACGATTTTGCGCGTAGCCAACGCGTACGAAAAAGCTTCCTAATTGCCCTACGCAAAGTCCGACGTAGAAACGTAGCTTTCTCGTCTCCAACCGTTCACCGTCGATCGCTAGATTTCGCAACACGCCTCAGTCGTTTCGATCCCCAAAATCACAAAAAAAAAGGAGTAGTTATGAACCTACGTTCAAAGCTGAAGTCCCTGCTCGCCCTGGTGCTGGCCCTGGTCAGCGCTACCACGGGATGCAGTCGCAATGGGTCAACGTCGCGGTGCAAGATCTGCCCGTGCTGACGCAGATGGCCCTCAACATCGCAACGCTGGTCAGCACACTTGCTGCTGGAAAGCAGGCCAGTACCGGCGCTGTTGCGGTCATTCAAAACATTTCAGCGCAAGTCAGCCGCGACTTGAATCTGCTTCAATCTTCGTATAACGAGTACAAAGCCAGTCCGAACAACACCACGCTGCAGAAGATCCAGAACATAATTTCCGGTCTCAATCAAAACCTGCCGGCATTGCTTCAGGCTGCCCACATTTCCAATCCCATACTTTCTGCGCGGGTCTCCGCAGCCATAAACCTGATCATCTCCACGGTAAACAGCGTGGCTTCGCTGATGCCGCGAAGTTCAGCCGCAACCTCTCGCAAACTTCACGCTCTGCCTCTGCTCCGCGCGAACGATCTGAAGAAGCAATGGAACCTGCAAGTGTGCTCCCCTAGCGGCAACATCGTAATGGACGCAGCTTTTGCCGACAGCGTCATTCGCTAAACAGCCAATCCAGCTGCGGCCCAGAGCCGTACGTCTGCCCCACAAAAAACAAAGCCTGACACCTGATGCCTAAATCCAGGAGCCGATTCCATGCCTCTTCCCGTGATTGCCATCACCAATGCCTCCACCTGCCTGACCGACGCGCAGGTGGAGGCCGTGCTTCCTGCGTTGCAAAAGCAGGTAAGCGACGATTTCAAAGCCTACTGGGATCTCGATTGCACGCTCGCGTTTCTCGCCAACGGCCAACCACTCACCCATGGCTATTGGCAGATCGTGATCATTGATAATCCCGACCAAGCCGGGGCTCTGGGATATCACGAGATGACCAGCGCCGGCACTCCTCTCGGTAAAGTTTTTGCCAAACTCGATCTCGAAAGCGGCTCATCGTGGACAGCGACATTGAGTCACGAGCTTCTCGAAATGCTCGCTGATCCCTGGATCAACTGGTGCGCCGTCGGAAACGACAGCAGAATCTACGCGCTTGAAGTCTGCGATGCCGTCGAAGACGATAGTCTCGGATACAGAATTGATGGCGTGCTCGTCTCAGATTTCATCACGCCGGCCTGGTTCGAGCCCACCGACTCCGACCGCATAGATTTCAAGCAACACCTCTCGAAACAGTTGGAGCTTGCGCGCGGAGGCTACATCTCGACCCTCGATCCTTCGACCGGCTGGACGCAGATGACCGCAAAGGGTGAAGGAGGACCACGGATAACGCCCGGCAGCCGTCGGCAGCGACGGAAATTGATCCGTCCGGCGTGGAGGAACAGCCTGCGCTAGCAATGCATTCTATGACGCCACTGCCTTGCGCGGAAATTTCTGGCTGACAAATTTCATCGCTTGCTTCTTAGACTGCAATCCACCGTCCAGCTGTGCGTCTTCGACCGCAGAGAGAATCTGCTTGAACACAGGCCCTGGGGCATAACCAGCAG
>QHZV01000347.1 GCA_003224785.1 Acidobacteriota bacterium | reverse complement strand
TGAGTTGCCCGAGCCCATTGAACAGACTGCGCTTGGGTTCTTTGTCGGATTCCTGGCAGTTCGGATCACCATTGCCCACGCCAATCAGTTTGCCCTTGCCGGTCACCTTAACGCTGATCTGGTTTTCAGCAGTGGACACCGCTCGGCCCTGAGCGTCCAGTACTTCGACGCGCACAATTGCAATGTCTTCTCCATTAGCGTCAATTGTGGTCCGATCGGCGCTCAGCTTGATAGACTCCGGCTTACCGGTGGTCTCGCGTTTTTCGGTGAGCACCACTTGTCCATTCTTCGTTCCGCGCGCTTCAATCACGCCAGGTTCGTACTTCACCTTCCATTCAAGATGGGTCAGCGGTTGAATTTTCTGGCTGCCCTGGCTCTTGCCATTCAAAAAGAGCTCAACTTCATCAAGATTCGAGTGCACCCAAACGCGGACGATCTCGCCTTCGCGTTCTTCCCAATTCCAGTGTGGAAATAAGTGCAGTACTGGCTCATTCCCCCACCATGCCTTGTAATAGAAGTAGTTGTCTTTGGGGAAGCCGCACATATCCACGATGCCGAACTGCGAGTTGATCGAGGGCCAACCGTAGGGTGTGGGCTCGCCGCGATAATCGAACCCGGTCCACGCGAAACCTCCGGCCAACCACTCGCGAGTCGCATAGAATTTCCACCACTCCTCGGCCAGCTCCGACCAGGAGGTGTGGTTCAGGTCGTAGGCGCTAACCCAATTGCGCAGGTTGTCAGTTTCGTAAATACCGCGCGTCGAAACAGTGCTTGCAGTCTCCGATCCCACACTCGGCGTCTTCGGATGCGCTGCGTGCCATCCGTCAATCACCTTAAGGTTGTAATTAAAACCCATAACGTCCAGTTGCTCTGGAAAATGGGTTTCGAAGAAGGCGGGCACTGCGGCGGTGCAAAGGCGCGTGGGATCGAGTTCGTGCGACCTTGCGATCATAGAGTCGAGGACGCGCACCCCCTGCGGCTGCGGCATCATGGTGAACTCTTCGTTGCCCATGGACCAGATGACAATCGAAGGCGAATTGCGATAGCGCTTGATCATGGTTTCAAGTTGCGCCATGCCTTCGGGGTTCGAACTCATCAGGCGCGTCTCGCACATCATCATCATGCCCATGCGATCACAGGCTTCCACCCACTCCGGTGTCGGCATATTGTGAGACGTTCGTACCGAATTCGATCCCATGCCTTTCAGGACATCTATGCGATAGTCTTGCAGACGATCGGGCAGGGCCGCGCCCACTCCAGCATGGTCGTGGTGATTGCACGTGCCTTTGAGCTTGACGGATTTGCCGTTCAGGAAGAAGCCCTTATCGGCATCCCAACTGACGGATCGAACGCCAAATGTGACGCGCTCCGCATCGCGGACCTTGCCGCCGGATTCGACCGTCACAACAGCGGAGTAAAGATTGGGAGTTTCGGGGGACCATAGGGCTGGATTGAGGAACTTCGTACTTGCCGCGAATGTTGCAGAGCCATCCGCCACGATCTGCTGAGGTATAGAATCCGCGTTCGCAATACTCTTCCCTGCTGCATCCAGAATCTGCCATCTCACGCGGCAGCTCTCCGGTTTCGTGACCTGGTTCAGCACAACCGTGCCGAGATTCAAGCTCGCGGAATTCCCTTTTACCTCCGCGCGGACATAGCTTTCCCATTTTCCAAGATGGAGCGCGTCACTTTTCGTGAGCCACACATGGCGATAGATTCCAGCGCCTTCGTAAAACCAGCCATCACCGAAGCTGGCATCTACACGCAGCATCAGATAATTCTTCTGGCCGTAAATCAGAAAATCGGTTGCGTCGAAATTGAACGGCGCATAACCATTGTTGTTTCGCCCAAGAAAATATCCGTTTAGAAAAACCAGAGTGTCGCGAAATGCGCCATCGAACTCCAGCACGATCCGACGCCCGCGGTCGCTCTCAGGAATTTCAAATGTGCGCCGGTACCAACCGACGCTAGTTTCGGGATACTTGCGCCCTAGTGGCTTGTATCCGTGCCCCTGCAGGCTCTCATCCCGAACGAACGGCAACTCCACGGCCCAATCGTGCGGCAGATCCAGGGCGCGCCATTTCGAGTCATCGAATTTGTCAGTCGCAAATTTGAACTCACCTGATTTAGCGAAGTCTCCCTGGGTGCTACCGAATCCGAGGTCACGCGCAGGATCGGAGCCATGCCCAAATTGAAATCTCCAGTCGAAATCCAGCAGCAGACGTTCGCGCGGCGCGAGCGCTGCGAATCCATCCGCAAGCGTCGCATCTGCGAACAACATATTGGCAGGCGCCGCCCATGTTTTCGTGGCAAGGTACGACGCGGAAACCGCAGCTCCAGCGCGAAGTAAATCACGGCGAGTCAGCAAGGACATTCAGAGTCTCCAGGAAGTAGTGGGTCTCAGTCTTTTGATCACTGGCTGGCGAACGAACAATATATGTCAGTGGCCGTGCACGAGGCAATTCATAACCCTGAACGGAACAATATTTTCAGAGCACAATTTAAAAAACCCTGTGTCTCTCTGTCCCTGTGGTGAATGATCTCAGCTTAGTGCTTGATCGAGATC
>QHZV01000346.1 GCA_003224785.1 Acidobacteriota bacterium | reverse complement strand
CGCATGTGCCGCATCAAACTTGCGGTCAGGTCGGCCATGCCTTCATCGTCTCGTCGCCGCGAGGCATACGGAAACTCGTGCTTCAACCCTTGCTCAAGTTCGTCATCCGATTCCGCAAATTGAATGCTGCAAATTCCCTTATTCGTCGCTGCAATCAGAATTCGGCCGAGCGGAGAATCCGCAAAGGTGTAGCGGATCGGCGCGGCGATCGCACCTCTGCGGTACTTTGCCGGTTCCATCCCCAGTTCAGACGCCGTGCGCGAATACAAACGGCTGGTCGAGCTGTATCCGGCTTCGTGCATGGCGCGCGTGACTGAGTGCCCAGCTTTCAATTTCTGGCGAAACCCCCGCATGCGGCACGAATTCGCGTACTCCTTCGGCGTGATCCCAAGCACGGCCTTGAACGTGCGTTGGAGATGAAACGGGCTCTGGTGAAATTCTTTGCCCAGATGCGCCAGCGTAAGCGACTCGTCCAGCCGCTGTTCTATGTAACGACAAACTGCTTTGACCATTTCCTGCTGCGGATTGCCGCTCATTGCTTGTGGACGGCAACGCAGGCAGGCCCGGAAGCCCGCTGATTCGGCCTCTTTTGGCAGCCGATAAAATGTCACATTCTCGCGCCGCGGGCGTTTCGAAGGGCAAGAGGGGCGGCAGTACACCCCCGTCGAGCTCACAGCAAATACGAACTTGCCGTCACTTTCTGCATCTCTAGCCTGCACGGCTTGCCAACGCGCGTCTTCTGTCAGGGATGTCATTTCAAGTTGTCCAAAATTGGCGGATTCGAACGTCAGTATCGCACTGTTCATGACTAGAAATTACGCCGGTGTTCAAAATCGGACTATCCAGATCTTGCGGTCAAACCAATTTTTCTGCACTATGGCTCATTCCCATGTCGGCCAGTTCAGAAATCGTTGCTACAAACATCGCCAAAGAAATCGAATTGGATTCGCGAAACCCGGACGACGAATGGCAACGTGCCACTCCGATTCAGTTCTCGGCAGATTGGCAAGGCGAGACCGCCGATCCTTTGCTTCAAACTGACGTTCGGGCGCTCTGGTCTGCTTCAAATCTTTATCTCCGATTCATTTGTCGGTATCGCGACCTGTTCGTATTTGAAGATTCCGATCCCAACGGCCGCCGCGATCATCTTTGGGACCGCGACGTGGCGGAAGCATTTCTGCAGCCCGAACCATCACCTGAGCGCTATTACAAAGAATTGGAAGTCGCTCCGAACGGAATGTGGATTGACCTGGACATTTAGCCCTCGGCCCTCGCCGATCTCAAAAGTGGATTAGCCCGGTCAGTCCATATTGATGAAGGGCAGCGGATCTGGGTCGCAGAGCTGGCAATTCCACTGGAATCGCTTACTCAGAATTTCGATCCTCAGCAGCTCTGGCGAGCTAATTTTTATCGAGTGGAAGGCAGATCTGAGCCGAGGCAATATCTGTCTTGGCAGCCAACATTCACGCCAAAGCCGAATTTCCACGTTCCCGAAGCATTCGGAACTTTACGATTCAGTTAAAGACAAAGCGCGCTCGCGAAGATAATCCGGCAGAGTTTCTTGCCAATTTCGCATGGAAATTCCATACGCGTTCAGGCTGGCCGGAGACAGGACAGAATATCTCGGTCTTTCTGCGGGACGAACAAATCGTTCGCTGGTCGTAGGACGGACTTGGGTCTGAGAGCCTGCCTGGCGAAGGATCTGGGCCGCGAACTCATACCACGTGCAATCTCCACTATTGGTGCAGTGAATGATTCCGCGAGCGTCTGACCGGCAAAGTTTGACGATCGCATCAGCCAGATCGAGCGTGTACGTCGGAGATCCGCGCTGATCGTTCACCACATCAATTTCGGAGCGGCTGGCCGCCAGCTTAAGGATTGTGTCGGGGAAGCACTTCCCTTCTGGGCCGAATAGCCAGGAGGTCCGCACGATGCAGCAATCGGGCAGAATTCCGACAATTTTCTCTTCTGCATCTGCTTTGGATTTGCCATAGGAATTGATGGGCTGGCGCCGATCGCCGACAATGTATGGTGAATTATTTCTGCCGTTAAAAACGTAGTCGGTGCTAATGAACAGCAGGTGGGCACCCGAATCAACCGCTGCCTTCGCGACGTTCGCCGCACCCTGAGTGTTAACCGATGCTGCAAGCGTCGGGTTGATTTCGCAGCCATCAACATCTGTATAAGCGGCAGCAAGCACAATCCAGTCCGGCATGGCTTGTTTGACCGCACTGCTTACTTGCTCGGGAACACGAATGTCGGCGTGCGAACTTCCAAGGCCGACGACCTCGGCTCCACTCCACCGGCGCATGAGGGCTTTTCCCAACATCCCAGTTGCGCCGAAGATGAGTAC
>QHZV01000345.1:3128-4652 GCA_003224785.1 Acidobacteriota bacterium | reverse complement strand
AATTTTAGTCGGATATTTCTTGACTGTGCCTATTTCAGGCTTGACAACGACCAAGTTCCGGCGAACAATACGGCCAATTCCGGTGCGAATCGCTCGCCAACTTGCCATGGGAGCGCAGCCAGGACCCGGAATATATGACTCCAATCCATCCCGCTCAGTCTCCCGTAATGAAAACCGATATCACACCTTGCAAGCACCCGCGCGTTCGCATCGTCGCACGCGAAGAGGACACGGAATTCGTCGAATGCCTCGAATGCGGCGAAGTGTTCGAGTCCAGCGAGTTCAAAGATATGGATATTGAGGAGAGCAAGCTGAAGGAAGGATAGGCGGCTATTTCAGGGCCATCCCTGCTTCGGCACAGAAATCCATTGGTGCAAAATCGCCAGCAAGAAACTTCGGATAAGCGGCGGCGGCAATCATTGCGGCGTTGTCTGTCGAAAGCGGCCGCGAGGGGAAGAAGACTGGCAGGCTTGCGCGCGCGGACTGTTCCTCGAAAATGCGGCGCAGCTCATTGTTCGCAGCCACCCCACCGGTAACAAAAAGCGTTGCTACTTCATATTCGCGAGCAGCGGCCAAGGTCTTGTTGACCAGGTCGTCCACCATGGAGCGCTGAAAAGATGCGATCAGATCCAACGTTTGCTTGTCGCAATGGGCGAGATAATCTTCGGCCTTAGGCTTTGCGATAGCCGCGAGCGCAGTTCGGCGTGACTCAATCGAAGACCGAAGATTGTGGGTCTCCACGTAACGAAGCACCGCAGTTTTGATCCCACTGTAAGAAAAATCGAAGCGGGCGCGTTCATCTACTGCTTGTGGGGAGACGGTCGTCCCCGCCCGTCCACCTGGTTTCAGTGTCTTTCGATCCGGATGCTTGATCTGCGATGGCGGAAACTTCACAGCATCGGGATCGCCGTGCACTGCAAGCTGGCCAATGATCGGCCCACCCGGATAGCCAAGCCCGAGCAGTTTCGCAACTTTGTCGAAGGCTTCGCCAGCGGCGTCGTCGCGGGTATGGCCAATATTTTCGTAAGACCAAGTGTTGCCATGTTGAGCGGCTAGATAGAGATGCGTGTGTCCCCCGGAGACAACCAGCGCCAGCACCGGAAACCGCAACTCGCGATTTCCTTTCTGCCGCTCTTCGAGCAAGACAGCATGAATGTGGCCTTCGAGGTGGTTGACGGCAATAAGCGGCTTTTCGAGCGCGAACGCCAGCGCCTTCGCATAACTGATTCCGACCAGGAGCGCGCCGGCAAGGCCCGGTCCCTGAGTCACCGCGAGCGCGTCAACAGACTCATACTTTTGTCCCGCTTCGGCGAGAGCTTGCCGCACCACTGGAACGATCGCCCGGAGATGCTCGCGGGACGCAAGCTCGGGTACCACTCCTCCGTAGGGCTGATGGGTGGCAATCTGCGAGGCGACGACGTTCGATATCGTCTCCTCTCCCGAGCGCACCACTGCGGCCGCGGTCTCGTCACAGGAACTCTCAATACCGAGGATGTAGGTGTCTGACACTGCTTTTAATAATAG
>QHZV01000345.1:2490-3088 GCA_003224785.1 Acidobacteriota bacterium | reverse complement strand
TTCCAGTTTGTTCGCACCAGCGACAAGGCCAACATTGAGAAAAAAATGATCAGCAGCCCTCCGGTTGCGCCTGCGATGGTGTGGCTTCGGCGGGAGAGGATCGTGAACCGTCCATAAACAAATTCGATGTGCACCCAATAAACGAGCAGGGAAGTATTGCCCAACTGAATGAGCGGACTGAAGGCACGTTGACCCAATCCCCACCGGCACCAGGCGTAGGCGAAGACGATCAAAAGCAGCAACATGCCCAAGCGGACCAGAAAGAAGTTGGGGCTGGTATGCCAGTAATCGTAAACCGAATAGAGCTGCAGTTTCCGCGAGTCGAGAAATTTTGAGAGATAGATAAGCGCGATTCCTGCGGCAAGAATGAATGCGAATGTGCACGTGCCAGCCTTCTTAACAGGGTTCGAGCTGAGAATGAATCCAAAGGCGAGTCCGGCAAAGGCGAAGGCTGTCCACGGGAAGATTGGGAAGAGCCATGGCTGTGGCATTCCCAAGTTGTGGACGCCGTTGATGTAGGTTTCGAGTTGCCACGGGAGAAAATGCAGGCGCCAGGTGGTCCAGAGGAGCGGGGTGAGGAAGGCGATTGCGGCAGTGA
>QHZV01000345.1:0-2475 GCA_003224785.1 Acidobacteriota bacterium | reverse complement strand
GTGGCGCAGACACTCTTGTGGGCGTGGGGTGTGCCTGCTCAGGCAAGTCGGACAAGAATGTCCGATCCACACGAGCTTTTAACACTGCCCAGCACATCACGCCCATCAGCATCATGGAAACGCCGATGGTGTTCAGGATGTCCACGCGGCCGAGATCGCTCCATGGAGCCCAGCCGAGTGAGATCGCGAATTCCTGTACACGAAAGAGCAGGCCTAGAGCAAAAATTTCCGCGCCTCGGCGGATTGTGGTCTTGGCAATTTGATTGGCGGAGAGTTGCTTCTGCAGGAGCTTGTCTGTAACCAGCGCGAAAGAAACTCCGGCAAGAAAAAGGAACAGCGGCGCCGGAAAAGTGCCGCCGAGCTGGGAGTACATGAAGAACGTAGAGTTGCGTGCTGGGCCGCCGAGCCAGGCGTCGTAGCAATGCGTCTGGAACATCAGGACGCAGGCCAGGCCACGGAGCCAGTCTATGTATACCAGCCGGGATGATGGCGGAGGAGACACCCGGGGCAGTATAGATGGCCGTGCGGGTGCGTGGCGCACCTCGTGAAAGTTTCCAAACTCGGACAGGAATGTCCGAGTCACGGGCGCGCTAGGCGGCCGCTGCGGCCTTTGGAATTGGCGCTGGTTTGACAGCTCTTCGAACCAGGTATTTGCCGTCGCTGGTCAGAAAACGCGCCAGCAATCCTGCAACGCGCTCCAGCAGAACCCGATCCTCCGAACCGAACGAATTCTCGCGATCGCTCTCTACGTTCAGAAAGCCAACTTCACGTCCGGCGATTTTCATCGCTATGATGATCTTTTTTCGGGTGCCGGCAGCGGCCAATTGCGCGGGGTGCAGGTCGGATGCATCCTGCAAAAGCGCGGGGGAGGCCTTCGGATCCAGAGTCAGATAGATTCCAGCCCAGCTATAGTGCCGTCCCTCACAAAGCAGGCCAGTGATTGTTTCGAGCGGCGAGTGGTGAAAAGACGGGCGATTTGTGGCAAGCAGGCGTTCAACTTGGGCAAGCAGCGATCGAGCGGAACGATAAGATTTCACGATTTCACAAGTCTAATCGGCGGGATAGGCGTGGTCAATGAATCGTCAATAGCGATACTTCTCCAACTGAGACTCAGCCGAAGGTAACTTGGCTATTGCGTGGTACGCGTACTAGCATTTTCTAGTACTTGAGAGGCAATTCTCAAACGTTCGGGCGCGGAGGAGGCGGATGAAAGTCTTGGTGGTTGAAGCAGAGGAAGCGTTCATGACGGCGACAGGGGTCATGCTCAATAAGCTCGGTTACCAAGTTGGGCTGGCTCCCGACTGCGACGAGGCCTTACGCATCTACTCCAGCCAAGGACCCTATGACGTTGTTCTCATCGCTTTGAAATTCCTCCGCGGTTCCGGGGCCGGTGGCGCGAAATTCATTGATGCCCTGCGTCAGAAGAATCCCGAACAAAAGTTTGCTTTTATTACGGGTTCACCCGTCCTGAAAAAACCGTTCTCCCTCCAAGAGCTTGACGATTTCATGGGCGGGTTTCGACGCCCCGCCCACAGCCGCTTCGGGTAGCGTCCTGGTAACCGCCTTAATAAATCTTCGGCGGCAGAAACTTCTTCTGCAAAGTTGGAGATTCGGATGCCGGTGGCTTGGTCTGCGGCTGCTCTGGCTTAATCACCGCCAGGTTGGCCGGCGCCTCGGGATGGACGCCGAAATCCCACACGTAGCTGTTCATTCCCTGTTTGCCGAGGAGTTCGGCAACTGCGTATTCGCCGGGCTGAAGCGGAGCCTTGCCCGTGAGTTTGATCCAGCCTTGGGCGAACTGTTCGGCGGTGGCGGGAATAACTTCCTGCTCCTGGCTGCCCTTGCCCGACAAACCAGTCTTGACTGCGCCGATGATGCGCTTGTCGCCTTTGACCTGCGCACGGACGATGCGAAAACGGTCCCAGGGTAGCTCCAGGCCTTTGGAGTGCTCGTCTTCGGTTGTCTCGGCGCTTGAGTCCACATTGATATAGATGGTCGGCAGCGCTGCGTGCACTTGAATTTTGGCGCTGGGGCCGGAAAGCTCGATGGTGTGCTTCGAGCCTGAGACGGGATTGATCACTCCGCGCAAAACATTGTGTGCGGTATGACGGTTTACTTCGCCGCCAGTCTGGTCGAGCGGCAGCAGTTCGGATTGCGCCAAATAAGTGTCAAGCGCATAGACGCCGCCCTCGGGAGGCAGTCGAAGGCCGGGCGCTACCTGAGGAGATTTCGCTTCTTCCTCCGCGCGAGCGGCTTCCATTTCTTTATCGAGCGCGACAGCCTCGGGCGTATCTTTGCCGGCAGCGCGGTCGCGTTCGTACTGGTTGGTGGCGTCCCAATCAACGAGTGACTCGGGAATTTCCTCCCAGTCGGCGCGTTCGGCGCTGTAAAACTTAACCCGATCGCCGGTCAGTTGCCACTTCGTTGCGAGCTGATAGGAACCGTCTTTCAGGATGAGGCGCTTGGTGTTGGATT
>QHZV01000344.1:6697-8282 GCA_003224785.1 Acidobacteriota bacterium | reverse complement strand
GCGCCCAACGCGAACATCATCTACTACACGGTTGGCAATAGCAGCAACTCCAATGTCTTCGATTCCCTTAACTATGCAGTCCAGCAGAATGCTGCTCACGTTATCAGCATCAGTTACGGAAATTGTGAAGCAAAACTTGGCTCATTTATTTTGACTCTGCGGCAGTGGGCGCAGCAAGCCAACGCACAGGGTCAAACCATTAGCGGCCCCTCCGGCGATGACGGCGCAGCGGATTGTGATTCCAATGTGACATCAGCCACTCATGGACTTGCAGTCGATATTCCGGCTGCGATTCCAGAAGTGACAGGTGTGGGAGGGACTGAGTTCACCGGGGACATGACCCAGTGCCCCGGTAGTCCGCCATCGTGCCCAGGTGGAGTCGCGCCTGCGGATTCTCCATACTGGAATGGCTCGTCGAGTCCAACAAGCGGTCCTTCGGCCCTGACCTACATTCCTGAGAAGACCTGGAATGATGCCGTCAGCTCGCAAGGATTCTCGGCTGGCGGCGGGGGAGCGAGCAAGATGTTCGGCAAACCTTCATGGCAGACCGGAACAGGAGTTCCTGCTGATGGCAAACGGGACGTGCCCGATATCGCCCTGAATGGTTCGAATGGCCATGACCCCGTTCTGATTTGTTCACAGGATTTTTTCACTGGCGCCAATCCTCCAGTTACAAGTTGCACCAACGGATTTCGGGCCAGTAATCAATCTTTGTCCGCAATTGGTGGGACCTCTGTCGGTGCGCCGAGCTTTGCAGGAATTTTAGCTCTGATGAATCAAGCCACCGGTTCAAATGGGTTGGGAAACGTCAATCCAATGCTGTATCACCTGGCTGGTACTTCAGGCGTTTTTCACGTTATTGCTTCTGGAACGAACAATGTTCCTTGCACGGCTGGAACTACCAATTGCCCGAGCGGTACGACGTCCATCGGCTTTAGTGCGGGCGCCGGTTACGATCAAGTTACAGGACTGGGATCTCCTGACGTAAACAACCTGATTGCGGCTTGGCTTGCAGTTACTCCCACCGCGGACTTTTCTGTGGACAGCCTAACCAGCACAATTGCTTCACCCGGAGGCCAAGGGTCATCCACGATTACGATTACGGCTGAGAACGGCTTCGCCGGGACCGTAGATTTAACTTGCGCGCCTGTGGCGAGTGCACATATTACCTGCGCGCTTTCGCCGAGCAGCGTCACACTTCCCGGTGGGAATGCGGTGCCCCAAACCGCTGCCCTGAGCATTAACACCGTCGCGAAGCTCGAGACGCCATTCGGGCACACGCGGGGCCTTTGGTACGCAACCGGAGGCGGCGCAATCTTTGCCGCTGTGTTCCTGTTCGTTCCTTCACGATGCCGATGGACGTCGCTGTTTGGACTCGTGCTGCTCGCGTTCCTCGCCGTGAATGTAGCCTGTGGCGGAGGTGGTGGCGGCGGAGGAGGCGGCGGAGGCAACGGTACGCCGGCTGGAACCTACTCGATCAGCGTCACGGGAACGAGCGGTGGGTTATCACACAGCACGGTTCTGAGCCTGACGGTGAAGTGAGGATTGCGAGTACGTTCGGTCCTATGATGGAGCGCACGGACCT
>QHZV01000344.1:0-6580 GCA_003224785.1 Acidobacteriota bacterium | reverse complement strand
AGGACGCGTCAGCTTTGTTGCGCGCCAACCGATTTTTACCTCCGACGAAAAGGTCTTCGGGTACGAGCTTTTATTTCGCGACGGGGTAGAGGACTACTTCCGCGAAACCGATGCTGACTCCGCTTCCCGCCGAACTCTCGACACATCGTTACAAATCGGCCTTGAGGTTCTGTGCGATGGCCGTCGCGGCTTCGTGAACTGCACGCGCGATGTTCTGCTCAAGGACTATATGACGCTGCTGCCTTCAACATTGGCAGTGGCGGAGGTTCTGGAGTCCGTGCCTCCAGACGATCTGGTCATTGCCGGACTGCAGAGATTGAAGCAGGCGGGATACCTCATCGCTCTAGACGATTTCACGATCAACGATCCGCGAACCCCGCTCACCGAAATGGCCGACATCATTAAGGTGGATGTGCGCGCAACCAAGATGGAAGACTGCATCGCCATCGCTAAAAAACATGGGCCATGGCGTTGTCGACTCCTGGCTGAAAAGGTGGAGACGCGCGAGGAGTTCGCCGCGGTGAAGGCAGCCGGCTTCATTTATGTTAAAGGATATTTTTTTCGCCGCCCGGAAGTTCTGCATACCAAGGAAATTCCAGCCAACCGGCTGAACCAGCTTCGGCTGCTCAAGGCCGTCTCACAGCAGGAGATGGACGTGCGTGAACTCGAAACCATAATCAAGCAGGAAGCCTCCGTGTGTTACCGCCTGCTGCGTTATTTGAACTCTGCCGCATTTGGCATTCAAAACGAAATTCACTCCATCCGGCACGCGCTCACGCTGCTCGGCGAACGCGAGGTCCGGCGCTGGGTACGACTAGTGGCAACTCTTACTGCGGGTGAAAAGAAATCCAGCGAACTGCTGGTTTCGGCGATGGTGCGGGCGCGCTTCTGTGAATTGCTCTCGCCAAAGGTGCCTCACGGCGAGTCCGATTTGTTTCTGATGGGTTTGCTTTCAGTAATTGATGCGATCCTGGAAATCCCCATGATCCGAGTGGTTGAGGCGATTTCGGTTGATCACGAAACCAAAGCAGTCTTGCTGGGAGCAGCCAGCAAACTTCGTCCGCTCTACGATCTCATGCTTGCCCGGGAATCGGGAGATTGGGTCGCAACCACCGCATGCGCGAAACAACTCAACCTGAGCGAAGGTGACGTCGCCCAGGCTTATTGGCAAGCGATGCAGTGGGCCAGGCAGATCAATTGCGCCTAGCTTTCATGTTATTGCGAGAAGTTGTAGCGCGATCCGGTCTTGCGACAATCCCCGACGAGGATAGGAACTCCTGAACTTTGCCCTAAAAGCGCGCCAGCGAAGACAACTTTCTGGGCGACGGAGATTTCCGGATCAGGAATCTCGTTAACGATCTCTTCGGCGAGCGCAGGTGAAATTTTCGCCGCGATCTGCACACACTTTCTCCAAAAATCAGCCGAAGGCCAGGTTCCTTTAAATGCTTTGTTTGGATCTTCAGCATCCGCGTCGTGGGCGTAAAGTTTTTCGGCGGCCTTCGTCATGACCTTGAGCGCTTTTTTAGCATTGTCCTCGTCGCCAAGTTCGAAATAGATTTTTGGCACGTCGGTCAAGTCATGCAGTTGCGTCGGAATAAGCTGATCTTCGATTTTTAGGATTTCATCCAGCGCTGATTTGGCGAGGGTTGGTTTCTTATTTTTTTGGTTCTCCGCCACCATAAGCAAACCTTGGGCCCGGGGTGAACTACTTTGAAATGCATCCTGGAGTGGAAGCATCAATGCATCGTTGATCGCCTGCTTCGGGTTCATCTGCTGTTCCGCGCCTTGCTTTACTTGTTGTTCCGCCACGCTTTGAGCTGCCTGCGGAGAATCGTCATCTGTAATTCCGTACGAATAAATATTTCCCTGCGAAGTGAGCGAGTTCATGCCTTTGGGATATTTCGCAAGCTGCGCCTGGATCGCGGTGTCGTCTCGAAGCAGGCTCTCTGCTTTGTCTTTATCCAACTCGTTCAATACGGGCAGCAACTGGAACAGCCGAAGCTCATACGTTGAGTTCAAGTTCACTGTGCCTTTGTCCGATGCCATTGAGAGATGCGATTTCGACTGCCTGGACTTTGCCTCGTCGAGCATCTTATCAATGGCCTCCAGCACCACAGAAGATGGCACATGCGTCCATGTGCGTTCAAGAAATGAACCCATGTCGTCCGGGCCCACCATTTGTGTGCTTCCGTGCTGCTCGAAATTGTTGAGTGCCTGGTTGAAAATCGTCATGCGATCTGCCGCCTGTTCGGGCCCCATGGCCAGCACAAGATCGGCAGCCGCGCTGAACGGGTACTGCTCAATGTCTGCAAGTGACGTCAGTAGCGCCTGCGCAGGAGGAAGATTCTTCTTCTCAATGTAATGTTTAACCAGCTCCGTTGTGATGTGGGTGCGCACCGGCTCCGTGGCTTGTGTGAGCAACTCTTCGGCTTGTGTGATTTCCTGAATCCAACTCTTGATGTCTCCGGCAGTTCCGACCTGGCCGCACTGGTCCTTGTCAGGAGGGTCCTCGATTGCTTCAGTCGCCGTGAAGGAATCTTTCGTCAGGCTTTCCGCCTTTTTGGGATCAACCGGCACGTGTGCGTACGAAGCAAGCCACAAAACGAACGCCCGCATATCGGGCGCAAGCCCCGCGGCTTCGCCCTCAGCTGCCTTCAACAGCCGCAGTCCTCGCTCCTGAGTGGCGGTGAGCTTCGGTTGAGCGGGTTGTGACTTTTTAACGCTGCTGGTTTGAGCGGGAGGCACCTGGGCGAAGGATGGCCGAAAAGACACTACCAATAAAAGAAACAGCAGGAGGCTTTTGCGGCAATCTGAAAAATTGATCCAGACGGCTGATTGCATATTCGCCACCAAGTGCCGAATTATAGTCAAGCGATGACCGCTTTGGATCGGTTTACTGAGTGTTAATGCCCACGTTTTTGCATCATTCCGTTTCACACAACAAGCCTTAGGTGTCCTGGCCCTTCTGGTGTAAACTCCGCGTCAGCGCCATTTCCTTCGCATCGGAGCAAAAATCAATGAAAAAGCTGTGTCAACTGGCCCTCGCCAGTACCCTTGTGCTCGTCTCAACTCTGGCCCTCACGCCTTTCGCAAAAGCGGAAGGTCAAATCCGAACTTACTGCATCGCCGTGGATGAAATCGATTGGGACTACACCCCGATGGGTCGGGACCAGATGATGGGTATGCCCTACGACAAGATGACTGCGATGTGGTTCGAATCGGGGAAACATCAAATAGGCCGCGTGTATCACAAAGCCGTCTATCGTGAATACACCGACAATACGTTTTCAACTCTCAAGAAGCGTACACCCGAGTGGGAACATCTTGGCCTGCTGGGTCCTACTCTGCACGCTGAAGTCGGAGATACAATCCAGATTTTCTTCAAGAACAATGGGACTCAGCCTTACAGCCTGCATCCGCACGGAGTGTTTTACGAGAAATCTTCGGAAGGTTCCTACTACAACGATGGCGCCAACGACCCAAGCCATAACGGGATCGTCGCTCCCGGTGGCACGCACACTTACATTTGGAAAGTGCCGGAGCGTTCAGGACCAGGGCCCAGTGATCCCAGCTCCATTGTGTGGCTCTACCACTCGCACAACTTCGAAGGTCATGACACTAATGCGGGGTTAATCGGCACGATCATTGTGACCAAGAAGGGAATGGCGCGTCCTGATGGAACTCCCAAGGACGTTGACCGCGAGTTTGTGACTTCTTATTTCATCATCGACGAAAACAACAGTCCCTATCTTGATCAGAACATCCAGGCGCACGTTACCGAGCCAAAAACGGTGAACAAACTGGACGGGAATCCGGGTGACCCCAACGGCAATTTTTCAATCGTTGGAAGCGGATTCATTGCGTCGAATATTCGTCTCACCATCAACGGCTATCTGTTCGGCAATATGCCGATGATGACCATGCACAAAGGCGAACATGTGAACTTCCACACTCCACACTGGCACGGAAACGTGGTGACTGTGAACGGCTCGCGGACTGACGTAATACTTCTTTCACCCGCACAGATGGTGACTGCGGACATGATGCCCGACAACATTGGTACATGGATGTATCACTGCCATGTAAGCGATCATATGGAGGCAGGAATGATGGCAATGTACCAGGTGCTGCCCTAGAATCTCGTGTGTGAGGGCGGACCTTCAGGTCCGCCCTCATCCTGTTGTGCCTTTGCGAACATTGGTATATACCGTTACCTCTGTGTAAAAGTAGGGTTGGTTAGGACTTGCACCGTCGCCCATGTAGAGTTACCATAATGATGTTCCCAGCGGCCATGCCCCCTGGCAGGCCTTCCGCGCCCAACAGCTCCAGGCGCTCAACGGAAACAAGTTCAATTTAGAGTTTCAACGTAATGGGGTTTTCTGCACGAATGTGCATTTGCATCGCAAGCTACTACCCAATCGCGGTGATCTCTGGGGTTAAATGGGTCCCCCTCCGGGCGGACTGAATAGGAATTACGAAAACAATATGAATGCAGGACCAGGACGCCCCTCCGGTGGAGGAGGGAGAAACAGGCGGCGGCGTAGTCGTCGTCCAAGAGGCGCAAATCCGGGTGGTCGTCCGGGGCGTGATCAGCAGCAGTCGGGTGTTTACAGCGCGCCCATGGACCACAGCTATCGCGCTGCGCTAGCTGGTGGAAATAACGGCTCGCGCATCCGCATGCGCCCGGGCTTCTCGCAAAATTATCCGCAGGCCGAGCCGGAACCATTGCCGATGCGCGAAGACGCCAACTCTCGAATATTTGCTTTCGTTGATGACCTCTTCTTTCAGGCAAAGATTCAGGAAACCGCGCGCAAGTTGAATGTAAAGGTCGAGTTCGTGAAAGCGGAAAGCGACCTGACTGAACGCATCAAGCAGAATGGGGAAGAGAAGCCGTCGCTGATCATCTTCGATCTCAACAACAATTCTGTGAAGCCGCTATCACTGATTCCCAAACTGAAGAGTAAGCATAAGAAGACTTCGGTGATCGGATTCTTGTCGCACGTTCAAGGCGACCTGAAGCAGAAGGCCCACGAAGTCGGATGCGACATGGTTCTGCCGCGGTCGGCATTCTCGCAGAACTTGCCACAGCTGCTTCGCCGACATGGGGCATCGGAAGAGGAAGAAACGGTTAACTAGGACATAGCAAGCTACGTCTCTACGAATTAGCTGGGGAAATGGAAGTGCACGTCCTGGCGTGAGCTGATTGCTACTCCGTCCACCGTTGCCGGCCTGAATCGCCAACTCTTCAAAGTCGCGATAACTTTGTCGTCAATGTTCTGCTGCAAAGATTGCAGAACCCGAGTTTCCGTAACGTTGCCTTGTTCGTCAATCGTGACCTCGACGATCACGTCGCCTTGCAGCCCGCCGAGCTGCCACGAATAAACCGCAGGATCGGGAAATACTAAGGGCAGCGCTGGTCTTGCTTCATTCCCACTGCCTGGACCATGATAAAGCGATCCAATCGGAGTGCCAGCCCGCGCCGGTTCGACTTCATTCTTGGCGAGCTCAGGAATCGGTTTAGGTTTGGTTTTCAGATGAGGCAGAGTTTTCTTTGGAGGAGGGTGAAGTTGAGCTTGAGGCGGAGCGTTATAAACCAGTGTTTCGGAAATTCCGCGCTGACCCCACGCAACAGACGACGACTTCACGAAAATCGGCGCGTGATAGACACACAAGAATAAGACGAAAGCTTCCAACACCAGCGAGCTGGCGATCGAGTACGCGGGCTTGCTTTTCGGCGACGATAGGGTTTGAAACATTCCAACTCCGGCTTCGTCTATTTTATCCCGGCGGCCAATGCAGGTCGCGCCCGCCGAGCAGATGTACATGTAAGTGAAACACCGACTGGCCCGATTTCGGGCCGACGTTCAAAATGGTCCGATAACCGTCTTCAATTTTTCGTTCCCGCGCAATCTCTGCTGCAGCCAGGTGACAGCGGCCGATGATCTCGGCATCTTTATGCGTCGCATTCTTCAAATCAACGACATGTTCCTTGGGAATGATCAGCACGTGGGTCGGGGCTTTCGGGTCAATGTCTTCGAAGGCAAACGTGTGCTCATCTTCATAGACCTTCTTCGAAGGAATCTGGCCAGCAACAATTTTGCAGAATAGGCAATCGTTCATAAGTAAACCAAGTTGTCAGTGCTAGTTGAAAGTTGCGAGAGCCATTGGATGCTAATCACCAACCGATAGCCGCTAGCATTGCTTTTCTAATCTAGCCTGACCAGGAAAATCCCGCCCTCGGTTGTCTTTTCAGCGTGCATCACTTCTTCCGCGCGCGCGCGTAAATCGTCTTTCACCCGCACCCGCACCCACCAATCGCCGGCAGGAGAATTAAACGTCAAAACCTTGGCTGTCTGATACCGCCGCGATAAATGCCCGGCCAGTTCACGCGCAGTTCCTTCCGTTACAAATCCGCCAATCTGCACCGCCCACTTTCCACCAGACTCGATGGGCGCCGGAGTCCGCAAAACTTCCAGCCTCACCTGACCAGTTCCTCTTCTTACAAGGCCGATTTTCGCAGCGGCCGCCTGCGAAAGATCCACGATGCGACCTTCGATAAATGGGCCGCGATCTGTAATTT
>QHZV01000343.1 GCA_003224785.1 Acidobacteriota bacterium | reverse complement strand
ACACGCAGCAATGTCGAGGAGAAGACGTTGGGAGCAGGAACATTGCAGGACTTGATGCTCCAGGCAGAAATTCTGGTGCAGTACGGCATGCGCAACAAAGCCCTTGAGCGACTGCAAAGAATTCAGCAGCTTTTTCCGCACGAGGAAGAACAGAACCCCGAGTTGCGGCAACTTTATTTGACCGCCGGAATGACGCCTCAGTACGCAGCAGGTGCTGCTCCGGCGCCCGTGCCGGCAGCCCCAACTCCCGCAGCGGCGATCGTCTCCGAGACTCTGGACATGACCAGTTTCGCGCGCGTGCCCGATATTACTCGCAAGCTGAACCATCAGAACACCGCCGAATCGGTTCTAAAGACCGCCGCAACCGAGATTGGAACTCAGTGGAACCTTGCTCGCTGCATTGCCGCGCTACGCAAGCCTGGATCGCGCGCAACTTCGTTCCAAGATTTTGCGGCTGCGGGAAATGAGCCAGCGCCGCGCGAGGTCATCGAGTCCGTTGTAGGCATGATTCAGGATCTTGCAATCAGTCAAGGCGCGCTCGCATCTTCCGATGTCATGTCCTCTCATGAATTGCGGGATGTGGCTCCGCAACTGGCATCGTTGGGTGTGCGCTCGCTGCTGGCTCTTCCGCTCAGCGATGGCACGGACCAACTCGGCATCTTGATTCTCGCTGACCGGGGTTCGCGAAACTGGGCGGCCAACGATGTTCTGGTTTTCAAAATGATTGCCGAGCAAGTGGCAATCGCTCTGAATAATGCCGGGCTACGTAGGCTCGTAAAAAATCTTTCTGTAACTGACGAAAACTCCGGATTGCTGAAGCGGGCTTCCTATCTCGATCTGCTCATGGGCGAAGTGCGTCGTGCCACTCAGCAGTCAACTCCGGTCAGCGTGATGCTAATGCGCTTCGGCGACCGCGCTGCACTGATCAAAGAGCAAGGCGAAGCCGCAGCTGATGCTGCTATGCAGCGCCTCGGGCAGCTAGTGGCAGCAAATATACGGCAAAACGACCTGGCTTTTCGCTACGCTGCCAACGCTATCGCCATCGTCCTCGGCGAAACCGCCGAAAAAGAAGCTCTGATGGTCGTCGAAAAAATGCGTCGCCTGATCTCGACCGCGCTCGACGACAAGCACGCCGCCGATGCGCTCAATGCGGGAGTCGCCGAAGCCGTGATGCGTCAACAGTTCGATCCAGTGGACATCGTCACTGAAGTCGTCAACCGCGCCGAACACGCCCTCGAAAAAGCGGTGGCTGAAGGCGCGGGCAAAAGCGTTGCCATAGCTGCGGTATTGACGGCAGCCGCGGTTGCGTAAACCTTCCTGATCAGGTTTTCTACGCGATCTCAGCGAAGCCGCTGCGAACTCCTGCAATCAAACGCTTTTTGCGAACGTGCTCCACTGGCCTAACTCGTCGCAAACCGCGTAAACTGATCTGTTTTCGATAACCATGCTGAAACCAGGTGACATTGCAATCGTCAGCGGCGCACGCACGCCATTCGGACGTTATTGCGGCAAGCTGAAAGATTTCACCGCGCAGGAACTGGGCGCTATTGCGGCTAAAGGTGCAATGGATCGCGCTGGAATCGATCCAAAAGAATTCGAGCACGTCGTCTTTGGCAATGCGCAGCAAACTTCCGGCGACGCTTTGTACGGCGCGCGGCACGTAGGATTGCGCGCTGGATTGCCGATCGAAACTCCGGCGCTGACGGTAAATCGTCTTTGTGGCAGCGGAATGCAGGCCATCGTTAACGCGGCCCACATGATCATGACTGACGAGGTTAGCGTGGTCTTGGCGGGCGGCATGGAAGCCATGTCGCAGGCGCCGTTTGTGATTCGCGGACGCGACGGATTCACTCTGGCTCCGGGCGGCAAGCTGGAAGATTCGCTCATGGTCGCGCTGCTGGATTCATTTTGTGGCTCGTACATGGCGAACACGGCAGAATTGTATGGCTCGCAGCACGGCATTACGCGGGAGATGCAGGATGAGTTCGCGCGGCGCTCACAGAAATGTGCCGACGACGCCTACAAAGCCGGTCGCATTCAGGAGGAACTGGTTCCAGTTCCGCTGAAAAATTACAAAGGCGAGGTAACGGGCGAATCGTTGGCCGAAGATGACCACCGGCGTCCGCAGACGACGATGGAAGGATTGGCCAAGCTCAAACCTGCCTTCGGGAAGAATGGAACCGTGACCGCCGGGAACGCGAGCGGCATTGTCGACGGTGGCGCTGCGGTTGTCATGATGTCGCTTGAAGAAGCTGGTAAGCGCGGGATCAAGCCGCTGGGACGCATTGTGAGCTGGGGAATTGCCGGAGTCGATCCGAAGATCATGGGCAGCGGACCGGTTCCGGCCTCCAAGATCGCGCTGCAGAAAGCCGGGATGACGCTGGAGCATATCGATCTGATCGAAGTGAATGAGGCGTTTGCGGCACAATATCTGGCGGTTGAAAAGGAACTCGGCCTGGATCGCGAAAAGGTCAACGTAAACGGCGGCGCGATTGCCTTGGGACATCCGCTGGGCGCAACCGGAACGCGGTTGGTGATTACGTTGCTGTACGAGCTGCGGCGGCGAAAGAAGAAGTATGGGCTCGCGACGGCCTGCATTGGTGGCGGGCAAGGG
>QHZV01000370.1 GCA_003224785.1 Acidobacteriota bacterium | reverse complement strand
GACTATCGTCACCGGTTCCTTGTCCAGAAATTTCGCTGTGTTCAACAGCCCTCGGCCCAGCGAAGGGTTATAACTTGTCCATTTGGAATCGGAGCCGGACTCACGTTCGAAATGTGCGCGCATGCTCTCCATCTTTGAATCGAGGTCATCCATGTAGTGCAACATCAATGCCTCGGGGAACATGGGCAGTTTCGGCGATCCAAACTCATAGTGGCCGTGGTGGCTGATGATCAGGTGTTCTAGCAGCGTTTTCAGTTCATCTGGGAAGCCGGGAATCGCCGCGATTTTTGCCTGAAGCATTTCCAATTCAATGATCATGTGACCAAGCAGCTGGCCGCGGCTGGTGTAAGAGAACGAACGCGTATAGGCCAGTTCGTGGATCTTCCCAATATCGTGCAGGAAAGCCCCGGTGAGCAGCAGGTCACGATTGATTTGCGGATAATTTCTGCACACCAGATCGCACGAGCGGAACAGTGACACCACATGGTCCAGCAGTCCGCCGATGTAGGCGTGGTGAAGCGTCTTTGCGGCCGGCGCGCAACGGTACGCCGCAGCAATCTCCGGGTCCGACATGAACGCCTGCACCAGCGCTTTGAGGTGCTGGTCCTCGAACGAGGCCACGAAGTCCACAACGGTCTGCCATAACTCGTCAATGTTCTTGTTGGTTTTGGGAAGGTAGTCGGCGAAATCCACTTCGGAATCCGCCATTCGCCGCAGCTTGTGGATCGTGATCTGAAACCGATTTTTGTATTTGTTGAGCAGTCCCTTGATCTTCAAAAAGTCGTCCTGCTCGAAAATGTCGAGGGCGTCCTCGACGTTGTCCCACATCTTGGCTTCAATTTGGCCGCAGCGATCTGCAAGAGTAAGAGCCAGATACGGCTCCCCCGTCTTCTTCGGCTTAACCTGCTTGGTGGTAACGACGAAACTCGAAGTAATAACCTTGTTTTCGAAGCGTGGGCAATCTGAGAGGAAAAAATCTTTCATAGGGTCCCGCGGGGACATTCCTGGCGCTATTTTCAGCTTTCGGGCAAGCTTAAACTAAAACAGCCCGATTTTTTTCTTCTTTTTGAGTTCGCGGGCGCTGGCTTCTTTGGCGGCAGTAGTTACAACAGGTTTGCTTTGGTTCGCGCTGGCTCCGGTATCCACATAGCCCGGCTTGATGTCAACGAACGCCTCTTCGCGAAGCTTCTTGAGATAGTCGCGCAGCGCCGGTTGCAGCTTCTGCATGTAAACCGCTTCCTGCAACCTGTTCTCAATCTCGCTCATTGCCGGGATACCGGCGGACTGGTGTTCAGTGACTTTCAAAATCACGAAACCCTGCTTGGTGCGGATGACGTCGGACATCTGGTCCTTCTTCATCCCAAACGTCAGGTCTTCGAGTTGTTTGGCCAGCTTTCCGCGTTCGAAAGCCTCGCCAAGGTCGCCGCCTTGCGCGGCCGTAGCACCATCGGAATTCTTCTTGGCGATTTCTTCAAAACTTGCTCCAGCACGAATTTGCTTCAGCAAGTCTTCGGCTTTCGCCTTGGCGGCGTCAATTTTCTGTTGATCGTCCCCGGCCTGTTCGGTGGAAACCAAAATTTCGCTGAGCTTTACCTGCTCCTTGCGTTCCAGATCGTGCTTATGCAGATCGTAAAACCTTTGCTCTTCTTCTTTGGTGACATTGATATGTCCGCCGACTTCGCGCTGAATGACCTGCTGCGTAATGATCTCGGTGCGCATGTTTTGTTTGAAGTCTTCGAATGAAACGCCCTGAGCTTCGGCCGCTTTTTCCAGATCATCAATACTGGTGAGTTTCATTTGCTTGCGCATCTCGTCGAGACGCTTCACCAGATCAGTGTCCGCGGTGATTCCGAGGTCCTTACCCTTCTCTAACAACAGTTGCCGGTCAATCAGCCCACGCAGAATGTCTTTTTGACCCTCCGCGGCTATCTGGTCCGCGTGTTCGGGGTTCTGCTGTTGGGCCTCTTCTTTAAGCTGCTGCTGTTCACGCTGATATTGCGTGCGAGTAATAATTTGGTTATTAACACGCGCGATAATTTCTTCCACGACTGTGTCAGCAGAAACCAATGCTGGCGCGGCAACCAGCGCCAACAGAATCAAACGAAAGGGAGCCTTGAACATAAGCCTCGGAGAGTAGGATGCTGGGAAATTCAAAATAACTGCTTGATAAATTGTACAACGCAAGGAGGAGGCAATCCAATCCGCAATACGTTCAGCTATTGCGGACCACCGACAACGCAGTCACATCATTATGCGTGGGTGCGGTGCACATATATTGTTGCACTTTGGAGAGGACTCCCACGCAGGTTTCGTGGGCAGTATCAAAAGCGAGGAACGTGTTACCCGGCCTTACCGCAACCACCGAAGAATCTGGGACCGAATGCGAGAACAATCCCAGCGGAAGAGCAGTGGCCTCGAGTTGGCGAATCTTTGACATGTCGCGCACGAGCCCAGGAGTATGTCCTGCATTGACGTAAGAAAGCGTGCCGATCTCCTCGTTGTAACACCCTAGAAAGGCGGGGCATGAATGGACGCCACCGGCGGCGAGCATTACAGCCCGGTTGATCTCGATCCACAGTGCCAGCAAGCGTTCGGGTTCGTTCACCTCTGCACCTTCGAACAATAGCGCGCCAGCAGAACGAAATTTCTGTTGCAGAGCTATAACAATATCTCTTGTCTGCTTTACATCACCGGCAACGTCAAACAGCCCGAACACAACCCGATCTGGCGTGGGCCGGACAAAATCGTAAAAGTCTCCGCTGCGCCGCTGCCCGTAATAGACCGCTCCCAGGTAGCCATCGCGAATTTGAGGGATCTTTGCCTGAAGGGGATCCTTCCACGGCATGATGACGGGCCTTTCCTCGTTCAAGGCAGTTGACATGAGCGGGCCATGAAAAAGGTAGCACCGATTCCACAACCCGCCAACAGAAACATAGACCTTCGTTCCGAGTTCGACCGGATCTACTTCTTAGGTGGTGTAATGAATCCGCGGACGAAATGACGATGTGAGGTCCAAAAGTTTTCCCTGTGTCTCTGTGGCCCTATGGTGAAAAGCAATTGGTTCAATTCCCGTACTGCCGAGCCAGAAACGCCCCGACTTCGCTTTGCAATTGCCGATAGTCCGAGTGTACGGTTGAGCGCAGGGCCGACTCTGGAGACTCGCCCTGCCCCAGCCTTTCCAGTAAGCGGACAACGTCACTCATGCCGTATGTATTGCGGATGTATTCCACCGTCGCCAGCGATTCATCGTAAGC
>QHZV01000369.1 GCA_003224785.1 Acidobacteriota bacterium | reverse complement strand
TTGCTGGAATATTTAGATCGCGAACGGGTGACAAAGAGGGTTGGGGACGGGCGGCTGATCCTGTGAACTGGCTGGCGAGGACGCCCGCCACCCACGATCCCCTCCTTTGCGTTTTTGCTCGCAGCTCAACGAATCGAGCCTGCTTTCCCACAGTTTCTCCACAATAATCGCGCTGAGCTATATTCCTATTAGCCCCACTCTGGATCACAATCTCTCTCAGGCATGACCCTCGCTGCTGATTTCGCGCAAAATCTTAAGTTGCAAGCAGACATCGTCCGCGTTGTGGGCGAGTACGTTTCACTCAGAAAATCTGGAGCGCAGAATTATTCTGGGCTGTGCCCTTTTCACAAAGAGAAGACCCCGTCCTTCTCCGTCCACGCGACCAAGCAGTTCTATTACTGCTTTGGCTGCGGTGAAAAGGGAGACGTTTTCAAGTTCGTGCAAAAAATTGAAAACGTAACTTTTCCGGAAGCGGTGCGAGCGGTAGCGCAGAAAATCGGCGTCGCGCTGCCGAAGGCGACTTTTAGCAGCGAGGCGGAAGCTAAAGACGCGCGGACGCGTACCGCATTGCTGGATATCCATGAGCGGGCATGCGCGTTTTTTCAGGAATGCCTACGGCGTCCCGAAGGCGCCAGGGCGCGAGAATATCTTGCGGGACGCGGGCTCGATGACGACGCGATCAAGAAGTTTCGTATTGGCTTTGCGCCGGATTCTGGATTCTTGCTGCGCGATCGGCTGAAGGGGCAATTTAGCGAAGAAATGCTAAGGGAAAGTGGGCTGTTTTCGTGGAAAGACAGCCGTCAGCCGTCAGCCATGAGCCATCAGCCAGACCGCGGCTCGCTCGACTCGGCTAAACCATCCGCGAGCCAATCATCCACCTCCGCTCGGGATGACAGAGCTGTGCAGGGAGCACACGATCGACGACCGATGACCGACGATGCTCCTGGTGTCCGCAGCCTGACGCCTGACGCCGCTCACACAATGTATTCCAAGTTTCGCAACCGAATCATGTTTCCGATTGCGAATGAGGGCGGGCGCGTGATCGCCTTCACTGGACGCACGCTTTCCGCGGACGAAAAGGCCGGGCCGAAATATTTGAACTCACCGGAGACGGCGATCTACTCGAAGTCTCGGGTGCTGTTCAATCTCGATCTCGCAAAAGAAGCGATACGTGCGTTGAATTACGCAATCCTGGTTGAAGGGCAGATGGATTGCATTTCTCTGTTTGCCGCAGGATTTCACAACGTAATCGCGAGTTCGGGGACCGCGTTTACCGGGCCGCAGGCGGGGTTGCTGGCGAGATTCAGCAAACAGGTGGTGGTCAATTTCGATCCCGATGCGGCTGGCGCCAAGGCTACCGAGCGCACGTTGGGGCTTCTGATCGAAGAAGAATTCGATATTCGCGTCCTCACGCTGGAGGCAGGATTCGATCCCGATCTGTTTGTCCGACGAAAAGGTAAGGACGCATATAAGGATGCTCTCAAGCATTCGCAGAAATATTTTGAGTATCTGATCGAGCGGGCGCGGATGCAGTTTCCGGTGCGCAGTGCTGAGGGCAAGACTAAAGCGGTCAATTATCTTTTACCTCATGTGCAGCGCGTGCCCAGCCTGATCGTGCGAGATGCACTGGCAGAGGAAATCGCGCAGAAGTTGAATCTTGATTCGGCCGTGCTCCGCCAGGAGCTGAAGCATGCCGCGAACACACGCAAGACGGCCACGGTGAAGACCTCGGCTGAGGCGCAAGTGACCGACGCGGAAAGAATTCTGATTCGGGCGTTGGCTGCGGCGAACCAATTTCAGAATGAAGACTCGATTTCCGACCGCTCTGGAGAAGATGATGCTTTCGATCCAGCGCGCCAGGCGCGGTATGTGCTTTCGGCGGATAAGTTGCATATTGGGTTGGGGACGGAGTCGTTGATCGAAGCTCTATTAAATG
>QHZV01000368.1 GCA_003224785.1 Acidobacteriota bacterium | reverse complement strand
GGAGAAGGCGTCATGATCGGAGGCCAAGGCGGCGTCCTCCCGAAAAAAATCCTGCGTGGTAAAGGCATCGCATTCTGGGGAACTCCGGCCAAGCCTCTGCGTGAATACTTAAAGAGCCTCGCAGTGCTGGCAAAGCTGGGAAAAAAGGGTGAGTTCACAATTACTAAATGATTCTCATGCCGAACTCGCTCCTGAAGAGAGCGAGAGAGGGACGTTACGGTGCGAATGGACGCCACGGAACTCATCAGGACCAAAGCGAGCCTCGATTCAACCAAGCCCGACTGCATTGTCGCCACACTCCGACGTAAGGTCGCGCAAATGACAAATAAATGTCGTCGGCACCGGCCCAAGGCACGGGCACTGTCCTGATATTCTTTTTGGAATGCTCGCCATCTCTCGACGCGCGTGGCTGCTCGCTATTCTCTCGGCAATTCTCCAAGTAATTATTTTCCCGCTAGAGAATCTCTACGTGCTCGGCTGGATCGCAGTCGCGCCTCTGCTAATCGCCCTCCTCCGCGCACGTCCTGCGGCCCCGCTGCAACTGCAAGGAGCCGAAAAGTTGGTGGCAGCGAATCCCAAGCAAGCTTTTCTTCTCGGATACGCCTGCGGCATTCTCTGGTACGGCGGCACGTGTTACTGGGTGTTCAATACCATGAGGCAGTACGGCGGCATCGGCGCCTTCGGCGCCGCAGGGCTGCTGATTCTTTTCTGCCTGTATCTCGCGCTCTACCATGGCGCATTCGGATTGATCATCAGCCTGCTAAGCAAGAGATCTCTCCGCGTTGCCCTGATCGGCGCCCCTTTTGCGTGGGTTGCCGTCGAACTCGCTCGCTCTCGCATCACCGGCTTCCCGTGGGACCTCCTCGGCACAACTCAGGTGGACAACATTCCTCTCGCGCGAATTTCCACCTATACCGGCGTGTATGGAATGTCGTTCGAGATCCTGGTAGTGAACACGGCCTTTGCTGCTGCTTTCGTCGTGCACCGAAGCCGTCGGAGAGTTCTGCTGATGGCTTCTGTATTCGCTGCGTGCCTGTTGCAAGCCGCGCGCATGGTTCCAGCGCCCGCGTTTCCTACTGATCACACTGCCGTTCTGGTTCAGGCAAATGTACCAGTGCTGGAAGGCTCCGACTGGACGCGCCAATATTTCATGAGTTCAACTGCCGGAAAGAATGCAAGTTTGGTCGTGTGGCCCGAGTCACCCGCGCCGTTTTATACCGGCGATCCAATTTTCCGAACGGCTTTGAGCGAGCTCGCGACAACTTCGCACGCATGGATGGTCGCGGGCAGCGTCGGAATTCAAAACGCGGAAATGTCGCAGCAACAGCCTACGCACATCTTCAATTCTGCAGCGCTCGTTGCGCCTGATGGCAATTGGGATGGCCGCTACGACAAGATGCACCTGGTTCCCTTCGGCGAGTATGTGCCTTTCAAAAGCCTTCTCGGGTTTGCCGGAGGCCTCACCAAAGAAGTCGGCGATTTTTCGCGGGGCTCGTCTCGCGATCCGCTCCAGGCCGGCGATCAGAAACTCGGCATCTTCATCTGCTACGAGTCCGTCTTCCCCGATGAAGTTCGCGAGTTCGCGAATCGCGGCGCGCAGGTTCTGGTAAATATCTCAAATGACGGCTGGTATGGAGACAGCGGCGCCTATGCTCAGCACTTGAAACAAGCGCGAATGCGCGCGGTTGAGAATGCCCGATGGTTGCTGCGCGACACCAACACGGGAGTGACCGCGGCGATTGATCCATTCGGCCGCGTGGTTCAAACCATTCCACGCAAAACTCGTGCAGCCTTGGTCGCGAACTACGCTCTCGAAAACGCCACCACCTTCTACACACGTCACGGCGATTGGCTGGCATACGCCTGTGCGATAATCACAGTCGGAGCGATCATTTTTTCGTTCAGCTCCGTTTCACTCACTCCCGGAAAAGGCAGACCCACAGAATGATTCAGGATTTCGAGAACGAATATTCACCTTTGCAGGAAAAGGTCCGCGAACTCCGGGAGTACCTTTGACGCCGGCAAACTCCGCCCACAACTCGCCGAAATAGACAAACAGGCCGCAGACCCGAATCTGTGGTCGAATCCGCAGAGATCTCAACAGGTCATGCGTGAGAAAAAACGCCTCGAGGGTTTGCTCTCGAACGAGGCTGACCTCATTCGGCGCACGGACGACATCTCCGCCTATTTCGATCTCGCGAAAGAAGGCGAGAACGTTGAAGCTGATCTTCGCCGCGAAATTGATTCTCTACGGGGCAAAGTTGACCAGCTCGAAACTGAGACATTGCTCTCCGGCGATAACGATCCGCGTAATGCGATCGTGACGATTCATCCTGGCGCTGGCGGCACCGAGTCTCAGGATTGGGCGGAGATGCTCATGCGCATGTATCTGCGCTGGGCTGAGCGCCAGGGCTTTCAAACCGTGCTCTATGACTATCAACCGGGCGAAGAAGCGGGCATCAAATCTGCAACGTTCGGCGTGAACGGCGAATATGCGTACGGTCTTCTGACCAGCGAGATCGGAGTGCACCGACTCGTCCGTATTTCACCTTTTGATCAGGCCAAGCGCCGGCATACTTCGTTCGCCAGCGTTTATGTTTCGCCTGAGATTGACGAATCCATCGAAGTCATTATCAAGCCCGAGGACCTTCGCATCGATACCTATCGTTCCAGCGGCAAAGGCGGACAGCATGTGAACACTACCGATTCGGCCGTTCGCATTACGCATCTTCCGACCGGACTTGTCGCCGCATGCCAGAACGAGCGTTCGCAGCACAAGAACAAAGATCGCGCCATGAGCATGCTGCGGTCGAAGTTATACGAATTCGAAATGGAGAAGAAGCGCGAAGCCACCAGGAAAATCGAGGACTCTAAACTCGACATAGATTTTGGCTCACAGATCCGCTCCTACGTCTTGCAGCCCTACCGTCTCATTAAAGACCACCGGACCAAGACTGAAGTCGGCGACGTGGACCGAGTGATTGATGGCGATCTGCAACCCTTTATCCGAGCCTATCTCCATCTGAAACGCGATGGCAGCGCGAGCGGTGCGGATGCAGCAAAGTAGTTTTCCTGGCTGTCATCCCGAACTCGCACGCTGAAGCGGGCGAGAGAGAGCCTGCCCTGAGCGACTGACCGAAGGCAAGGAGTCGAATGGGGGACCTCACGCGGCTTGTACATGGCGTATGCAGGATATATTGCACATTCTGTGTGCTGAACTGCTCCGCCAATCTTTCGTAACGTTACCCACGCCGAAAACTCTGGAACGTCAGCTCGGGCTGCGAGATTCTGTACAGTACAGGACTTTATCCACTATGCCCCGAATGTTCGACCTCATTCGCGCTAATGCGCTGTCGTCACATCAGATGATGTCGGCATCGAAGGGAGCCCTTCGTCTTCCAGCGGCCGAAATGGTGGAAATTCTCGTCTTAATCGCCGAGCACAACAAAATCTTTGGCGCGAACGCGCGATTCACCCTTGCTGCATGGGACGAAGCCTCAGCCAAAACCATCGTCGCCGATCCGTCCACTCCAAAAGAAGTTCTTGAGTACTGGCTTGATCCAAAAAACCTGCGCGCCCCTCTTTTTTCGCTGCTGCTTGAAAATGAATCCGTCCTGTTAACTAAGATCGCGGAACTCGCCGCGACTCTAAAAGGCGAGTGGATTGACGCGATGATAGCCAGTCCGCGGATCCGCAAATCGCGGCAGGTTCAAAATGACCTGAGTTCCAACAAAGACCTCACAGGAGTGCAGGCCGCAAGAGTGCGCGAACTACCGCCAGCTGTTGCAGACCTCGCGGTTCTCTTGGAGACGCATGCGCCAGAGCCAACCGCTCCATCGGAACCGCAGTTGCCGCGGCCGGTTGCAGAAAGCGCGCCCGAGGCCTCGGATTCAGAAACCGAGAGCGCTCTTGTCGCATTTTTTATGGAGCATGCGGCTGAGATTGCGGCTGAAGGCGAGAAGCCATTTCAGCCCATCGGTGGCATCCACGAGGAATTTCATCATGAGGCAGAAGCAGAAATTAAGGTGGCTGCTGCTTCTGCGTCAGCCAGTTCAGCTCCGGTTTTAATGCCAAGTGCCGCGCCCGATCACAAGCCCATCGCGCCCAGGAGGCTGGTAAATCCTGAGGACGAGAAGCGAGGCAGTGTTCTGCAGAAGATCAACAAGCTCGACATTAAGGGACGAATCAATCTGGCAATGAAGGGATCGAAAGAGGAGCGGTCTATCCTGGTTCGCGATGGCACGAAGATCGTTGCCATGGCCGTACTCGATTCTCCAAAGATCAGCGATGGCGAGGTGGAAAAATTCGCAAGCCAGCGA
>QHZV01000367.1 GCA_003224785.1 Acidobacteriota bacterium | reverse complement strand
AGCTCAACTCGCCGGTGGACGTCATGATTGACGGCGAAGTGCTCACCCTGCATTGTCAAAGTTTAGACGTGCTGCCCGGCGCTTTAAATGTCATGGTATAAAAACACATTCGCATGTCCAAGTTCAGCGAAAAAAGACAAGAAGAAGTTACAACCGCCGCGGCGAAGTCAGGGCCGCGCTGGATCTGGATCGGCATGGCATTGGTCACAGTTGCCGGTGCGTGGGGAGCTTACTATTTCTTCTACTACCAAAAGCCAGTCAGCACCCTCGACAGTTTTGCGCAGTGCCTGAAGGCAAAGGGAGCGAAGATGTACGGCGCATGGTGGTGTCCGCATTGCGCCGATCAGAAAGAATTATTCGGCTATGCATTCCAATATGTGAATTATGTGGAATGCAGCCCTCCCGGCGAGCGCACTATGAACGATACTTGCAAGCAGGCCGGTATTAAGAATTTTCCTACGTGGCAATACCCTGACGGATCGCGCGTAGAAGGCGTGCAGCCCCTCGACGTACTCGCGCACAAAACAGGATGCAAGCTTCCGTGAGCCGTCCCAGGGGCGAAGACGACGCGAGTGGCGCCCAATTAACAGCGCGCCGACTCATGCTGATCATCGCCGTTGTTGCGCTCGCCGGTGTTGCCGTCTCGTCCGTCTCTCTCTACCACCACTTCGGCACCTCCAGGACGTCATTCTGTACTTTCGGCCAATCCTTCAACTGTGACATCGTGAATCGCAGCTCTTATTCGACCGTCTTTGGAGTTCCAGTCGCACTGATTGGAATTCTGGGATATCTCCTGATCCTCGCGCTGGCAACCGTCTATCGCGAGAAGGCCGAGACGCCAGTGATGCTGCTTATCGCTTCCGCAGCCGGCCTGGGTTTCGCGCTGTATCTGACTTACATTGAAAAATTCGTTCTACAGGCGTGGTGCATTCTCTGTCTGAGTTCACTGTTATTGATTTTCATTGAAGTGGTCCTCGGCGGAGTGCTCACAGCAACGACCCTTCGCCGCTCCTGGTCAAATGAGCAGCGTTAGTCAGGCGGTCTTCAGGCGGCTCTTCGTCTCGCCTTCATTCGCGACCGTAGAATGCGCTTGCTTGGCTTTCATCGTCGTAATTGCTACCACGCTGACCACAATCAGCGCCATCCCCAGCAGAGTCCGTCGTCCAAAGGTTTCTCCGCCAATTGCAGAGCCCAGAATGACAGCGACCACTGGATTGACATAGGCATAAGTCCCAACTTTTGTCGGTGACTCGTAATGCAGCAGCCAAACATATGCGGTGTAGCTGATGATCGAGCCGGCAATAATCAAGTACACCAGCGAGAACCAAGCCCTACCGGAAATATCGTGAATGTGGAAGTGTCCAAATTCCCCCGCGACCGCCGCTAACACCAGCAACTGCACACCTCCCGAGAGCATCTGCGCGCCAGCACTCATGGCTTTCGACTCCGGTAGGGTAAGCCGCTTACTGACAATGGTCCCAATAGACCACCCCGCACACGCCACCAGAAGGGCAATCGCGCCACCGCGGTCAATGGGCGCTTCGCCCAGCGATGCAGATGGATTCATCAGGACAGCTACACCCACAACGCCAACCAGCAGACCCAATCCCAGCCTGATTGTCAGTCTTTGGGTACGCAAGAAAATAATCTCAAGCAGCGTGATGCATACCGGGATCGCCGCAAGAATCACGGCAGCAATGCCCGAGGGCACGCGCTGCTCAGCCCAAAACAGAGAGGCATAGTCGATCAGGAACATCAACGCCCCAAGCACCGATGCAGCTTTCCACTCCCGCCAAGTGGGGGAGGGAATGCCAGTGATGCGCATCCATGCGTAAAGTGCGATCCCAGCCACGGTGAAGCGAATGGCCGCCATCAGGAATGGCGGCATCTCCTGCACGCCAACACGGATCGCAAGATACGTGGATCCCCACACGATATAAATAATCGCGAATGCCAGCAGGATCTTCCAGGCAGCCGGGCGGGAGCCGTTCATGTGATTCGGATGTATCCGTTGGGGATCTTGGCTCAAAATATTTTTGTCAGAAGCTGAGGATGGTAGCACTCGGCATTATCCACGCATCTGCGCATGGCGTCGGCCCACATCAGTCACTTACTAGCTCTCATCGCGCACTCTAGAATGCCTGAGGGAGGCGCTTGCCATGACAATCTTCGATACTCCGCGAGGTCGCGTGATTAGTGCGGATGGGGGAAGCACGGTGCGTGTAATCGCAATCGGAATTCTCGGCCTGATACTCGTAATCCTGCTGTTCAATTCTGTGACACGTGTAGCGACTGGCCATGTCGGCGTGCTAACCCTCTTCGGACGAGTAACCGGTGAGACTCTGCGCGAGGGCATTCATCTGATCAACCCTCTGAAGACCAACAATGAGTTGTCCATTCAGACGCAGACCATCAAGGAGTCCGCTAATGTCCCCTCGAGCGAGGGCTTGATGATGAGCCTTGATACCTCGTTGATCTATCACCTCGATCCTCGAAGGGCGGCCGAGGTGTTTCAGTTGATCAATGCCGATTACGAGCAGAAAGTA
>QHZV01000366.1:2233-5341 GCA_003224785.1 Acidobacteriota bacterium | reverse complement strand
TCCATTCTTCTTCAAGCAGTGGGGTGGAAAACGAAAATCTCTGAGTGGGCGCAAACTCGAAGGACGAACATACGATGAATATCCTCAGCGATCTCTGGTCCCCGTTCCGGAGAAAGCTGAGTGCCTGGCGCGGGCAAAAGCATTTGCCAGTTCGATGCGAAAGACACTCAGTTTTGTTCAATTACGACACGCGTCTGCTTAGCGAATCTTCTTTGGCGTAATCGTTGTGGAACGATTAGGGCGTGGATCGGCAACCAACGCTCTTTCTCCCGCCGAACTGTTACGTCCCTGAGCGGCCGCTACATCGAATCCTGACTGCGTCGTATAGATCGCCTCATCAAACGTAGATCCCGAGTTGGGTTTTGCCACAGCGAACACTCCGAATGCTCGGCCGCCTGAGAAGGAAGTTGCGATGTAGTCGGCGACCATCTGGCCGGAGAAAGTTGATGGCAGCCAGCTTAGCGACATCGGCCCTGCAAACGGCGTCGGCGAACTCCAGGTCGCGCCCCCATCCAGAGAAGAAACGAATCCCACATACAGCGCGCACGTGCTCGCGGTGCAGTTCGCCTGGGGATAGTAGTAGTACGTCAGAGCCAGATGTGCCGCGCCGCCGCTGGTTGTGGGATCAATCCCGAGCCCGGGAATGAAGTGGTCCACCGTGCTGGCGAGCGCGTCAATTGGGATACGCGCCGGGGTGGTCCAACTCACGCCGTCCGCAGACGTGCTCATCACCAAATCATTCGACGCGCAGTTGGCGCGAAAGCTGCAATCCTGCCAGACGACATAAATGTTCCCAGCCGCATCTATCGCCGCCGAGGGCAGCGCGTCACTGCGCAATCCGCCGGCAACGGTGTGATCATTCAACTGTGAGACGACTACGGGCGCGCTCCAGCTTGCTCCGCCGTCAGTCGAAGAAAATGACTCGATAAAAGGCGCATTCGCCAGATAGGGAACAATCACCGTGCCGTCCGGTTGCACGAGCGGCTCAGCTCCGAGTCCGTTGGCGTTTGCGGCAGTGCTCACCGGCGTTGACCAGGTCGCGCCACCGTCTGTGGAACTGCTCATGAAGATCAGATTTCCGTTGCCGTTGTCGTCCCACTCGGCATAGCAGTGGCCGTAGAAAGGGCTAATCGCGGTGTTGTCGCAGGTGATCCAATCCTTGTCGAGATTCGCCCCGTTCGCGACGATGACCGGATTGCTCCATGTTGCGCCGCCGTCGGCCGAGCGGTTGACGGCAACCTGAATGTTCGTTGACGAAATCGGCAGCGAAGCGATCAGCCACGTCGTGTGGGCCGCATCGTAAACCACGGCGGTGTCGCTGACTGCCGAATTCTTCCCCGAGCACTCGAACGTAGTGAGCCCGGGCAGCAGACCGTTTTGCCAAGTCGCTCCGCCGTCGGTGGAGATCGCGTATCCAATATCGGCAGCGCCGCCGCCGGAGATGCGTCCGACTTGAAACGCGGCAACGATGGTCGAGCCGAACGAATAACTGTCCGGCTCGACCTCAGTCGCATGCTGGCTGGTCGTGTTGCTGAACGTGTCGGCACTCAATTTCACCAGCGGCACGATCGCAGGGGAAGAGGTGAGGACCTGACTGGGGTTAGTAGTCGAAGAGCACTGTCCGGGAGGTGGAACTTGAATGGGGCTGGACGAGTCCGAACCGCACTGAACCGCAAAGAAAACCAAGCCGCACAAGGAAACTACGGAAAGACTCCTGTAGACAGACTTCAACGGACCTCCGCTTGATGTTGGGCAAGATTATCCAACGAGCTCGTGTCCGCAGTGGCGATAGTTTCATACCAGCAAACATGAGCTTGACAATGTGACACATAATGTGTCACATTGTAGCAATGCCATCGGTTAACATGCGCCAGCTTCGCGACACCAAGCGTCTGAAGGCGTGGCTGCGGGCCGGCAAGACGGTCGAGCTCTGTGATCGTAACAAACGAATCGCCCGCATCATTCCTGAAAATCTAGAAAAATCTCCCGCCAACTGGCCAGATTTTGAGGCCTTGGCGAAAGAGATTATTGGCGATCGCGTTCTGCCTGGGGCGGACTTGCTGATTGAGGAGCGCGGACGTTATTGACCATTTATGTGGACTCAAGCTTCGTGGTCTCCTTGTATTTGAGTGACCAACACTCTCCGGAGTCTCGCCGGCGAATCACCTCAGCTCCTGCTCTCTGGTTTACACCCCTGCACAATGCCGAGTGGGCACACGCTGTAGCTCAGCATGTTTTCCGTGGACAGCTGTCTCTATCCGAGGCACAGCGTATGAACGCGCGAATGGACGACCCGCCATTACGGTCCAAGGCTTGGCGTGCGTACGCTCGACAGTTTGCATGTCGCCTGCGCCCTCGAACTCAAGGCGGAACGTTTTTGGACTTTTGATGAGCGTCAGGCCAAGCTGGCAAAAGCGGAGGGGCTGAGATCCTAAAGCACTTTTGCAAGTTGAGAGATGACGAAATCGCCATAATCGGAATCCTTGATGGAAAATTCAGCTTTCCCCATCGCGAAGTTGAAATTCAAGAAAACCTCACCAACGTTCTCGCCTTCACCGAGAAAGATTTTCATCGCCGTCCAGTTACCGTTGGGAGAGTCGCCGAAGCCGCCGTCGCTAGACCGTGACTGGTGTTGACCGAGGATGACGTAATCGAAAGGAACAATTTCGACTCTGTGGACATTTGTCGGAACCTTCTTTGCCTGTAATGCCTTCGCCAAGTTAGCAAGGAAGACTCCCGGTTCCGATCCAGACTGTGACAGGAATTTCCCACTGCCGGAAGACATCTGAAAATCCTTCTCATTGAACGCCTTGGCCGGGCCGATCTCAATTATGAACTTTGAGACTTTTCCACCGGACGTGTACGTTCCCCGCCATCGGTTCGGCGCGTGGTCAACCGGTGCAATATCGAAAATCACCGAGTCTTGGCTTCCTGAGTGCGGTTCGAGTGTCGGGCTGCTCGATTTTGAGGAATTTCGCGAACAAGCGAGACAGCTCAGGAACGCCGATAAGATGAGCAGCAGTCCAATCGGTTTCATGGATACCTTACTCCTCTTCTTCCTTCACCTCTCCCCTCTCCGCCTTGGCCTTCTCAATAATCTTTTCCTTC
>QHZV01000366.1:0-2175 GCA_003224785.1 Acidobacteriota bacterium | reverse complement strand
CATCTCCGACATGGGGACCTCGGCTTTCACGATCGTGTTGCCGCCCTTGTTGTCCATGCCTTGAATGCGGCCGCGGCGTGAGTTGAGGTCACCCATGATCGAGCCGGCAAATTCGTCAGGGACGGTGATCTCAGCGTGCATGACCGGCTCAAGCAGCGTGGGCTTCGCCACTTCCATGCCTTTCTTGAAGGCGATGCGGCCGGCCATCTGGAACGACATGTCATTTGAATCCACGTCGTGATACGAACCGTCATACAGGACCACTCTGAAATCAACGACCGGAAATCCAGCCAGATATCCCCGCGACGCAGCGTCTTTAATGCCTTTCTCAATCGCTGGAATATAGTTCTTCGGAATCGCGCCGCCGAAAATATCGTTCACGAACTCGAACTCGGTCCCGCGCGGCAGCGGTTCCATCTTGATTTTGCAATCGCCGTATTGGCCGTGACCGCCGGTCTGCTTTTTGTGGCGCCCCTGCACGTCGGCTTTGCCGCGAATGGTCTTGCGATACGGCACCTTCGGCGCCTTCAGCACCACTTCGGTGTGATACCGCTTCTTCATTTTGGAAACTGCGACTTCAATGTGCTGCTGCCCATTTCCGGCAATCAGAAATTCTTTGGTTTGCGGATCGCGGAAAAAGCGGAGCATGGCATCTTCTTCCATGAGCTTGTGAATTCCGGGACCGAGTTTGTCTTCGTCAGAGCGCGTCTTCGGCTCAATGGCAAACGTGATGGCTGGCTCAGGCAGCTTCACCCTTGGATATTGAATGGGAGCAGATTTATCGCCGAGCGTGTCGCCGGTGAGTGTGTCTTTTAGTTTCGCGACCGCGCCTATGTCGCCTGCATGCAGCTCAGGCACCGGCACTGCGGTCTTCCCCTGCATTACGGAAATATGCGAGAGCTTTTCCTGCGAGTTGCGGGAATAGTTCACCAGCGAGATATCGTTCTTCAACACTCCGGAAAAGATCTTGAAATAGGAGATTCGGCCAGCAAACGGATCAGAGACAGTCTTGAATACATAAATAGATACGGGCTCTGAATCGCTCTCCTTGCGCGCAGGCGGCTCGCCGTTGCCGGATGTCACTTCGCCGCGCACTGCCTCGTGCTCAACCGCCGTTGGAGTAAAGTCCACGATGAAGTCCATGATACGGTCGGCGCTCACATTGCCCAGCCCGGAAGCAAACAGCACCGGAAAAATTTTGTCTTCACGGATGGCATTGTGCAGTGCGGGAACCAGATCTTCTTCGGCGAGAGTGCCTGCGTCAAAGAATTTTTCCATCAGCGCATCATCGCCCTCGGCGATCATTTCTACGAGTTTTTCGTGCGCTGCCTGGGCAGCGTCTTTCATGTTCGCCGGAATCTCGCCTTCCGTGCCCTTGCCGCTTCCGCCGAGCTCGTAAGTGTAGGCTTTCATACGGACCAGATCCACCACGCCCGAAAAGCTCTTCTCTTTACCGATCGGCAACTCCAACGGAATCACGCTGCGGCCAAATGCGTTGGTCAACGTCTCCAGCACGCGCTCGGCGTCGGCGCGGTCGCGGTCCATGCGGCTGGCGACAATTACGCGCGGCGTTTGTCGCTCCTCGCAATGGCTCCATACGCGTTGGGTTACGACTTCAACTCCGGCCACGCCGTCCACAACGACAACGGCCGCATCTACCACCGGCAACACCATCCTAGCCTCGTGGATAAACATGCTAAAACCCGGCGTGTAGGCCGGTTGAGATGGACATCTTGCGGCCGATTTCTTCGTCGTCGTAGTCAGTGGTTGCGCTGCCATCGTCCACGCGGCCCAGCCGCTGAGTTGCGCCCGCGGTGTAAAGCATGGCCGAGACTAACGACGTCTTTCCGGCGTGCACATGCCCTACCACGGCGACATTCCTAACGTTTTCGCCTGTATATACCTTCACGGGTTCTCCTCCGAGCGAAGCAGTGAATCTAACACAGCAGAAATTGTAGGCTCAACTCGGGGCAAGGCGGGATTTAGGGCTAGCACAGCCCACGTAGGTGGCAATAGAGGTATTTCCACCGTGGTTGCACACCCCCAAACGACCGCGCTATGCTTGATCCCCATGCACCGCCCGACCGCCAGGCTTTTACTGCTTATTGTCGCGTTCGGTATCCTTCAGCCTTTCCTCGAAGCCTATTCCGCCGAGCCGCTGCATGCCTGCTGTCT
>QHZV01000063.1:8831-11379 GCA_003224785.1 Acidobacteriota bacterium | reverse complement strand
GCTACCGCATGTGGCATGGCGCTTCGCACCTGGATGATGGCCGTATGGCGCCCGTCGTCGGGGAGCAATTCGATGGCTGGAATCAGGCGACAGCAACGGACGGGAAGTACAAAGGCGGCGATCACATTCCGGGGACGAATGTGGGCGGCTGGTACGATGCAGGCGACTTCGACCTCGAGGATCCTGCGCAACTGAGTGTGATTCAGAGCCTCGCACTTGCGTATCGCGAATTCAATCTCAAGTACGACGAGCTTACGGTGGATGAAGCAGCGCGTGGCGTTGAGATGCACCGTCCCGATGGGGTACCGGATACGGTGCAGCAAGTCAAGCACGGCGCACTATTCATCCTGGCGCAGTTTCACAATATCGGCCATGCTATCCGCGGGACTCACGAGCCAGATCTGCGCCAGTACACACAAGTGGGCGACGGAGCGTCGAAGACTGACGGCCGCATTTACGACCCGAAGCTCGGCCCCAACGAAGTGAAGGGCGACTACTCCGGCAAGCCGGATGATCGCTGGATCTTCACCAGTAACAATCCTTTCTTCCAGTGGAATGCCATTGCCGCGCTGGCTGCAGCGGCGCATACGTTGAAAGGTTGGGACGAGGCATTAGCGAAAGACTGCCTGGACACCGCGATCAAAGCATGGAATAACGAGAAGGCCCACCCGACGGAGAATCCGACCGGCGGCGGGTTAGGCGGAGCATCTCCCGCAGGTGCTCCGGGAGGCGGTGTGCTGGCCGCATCTCAGGGTGTGGCCTCTGGCGCTCAAAGCGGTCGTAGACGTGGCAGTGCCGGCGTTCCGACAAGCCCTGGCAACACTAGCGCACCAGCCAGTCCGCCACCCGGCTTCGGCCGTGGCGGATTTGGTGTCGGTCTGGACTGGACTGCGGCTCTGGAATTAACCATCGCCACGAATGGTGCCGAGCCATACAAGTCCCGTCTGAAGGAATTATTCCCTCAGATGATCACGCCGGAGATGATGGACCTACGTGGTTGGACAGCAGTCCGGGCATTGCCTTATCTGGACGCGAGCGCGAAAAATCAACTGCGCGAAGCGGTGAAGACATACATGTCGGATTTCGACAAACGGTTGGATGCCACTCCTTTCGGCGTGCCCCCGAGCCTTGGCACCTGGGGCGGATCGGGCGCGGTCGTGGACATGGCCATCCGAATGTATTTCCTGCATAAGGCATTTCCGGATCTCGTGGGCCCCGAATACACACTTCCAGCACTTCCTATGTAGCTGGAGTCGGCACAGTCTCGAAGACGAAGACGTACAGCAACAATCGCGCCGACAATGCTTACATTCCCGGTGCCGTGATTCCGGGATACATCATCATCAAGCCGGATTTTCCAGAGTGTATCGACGACTTCGGATTCCTGTGGTTTGAGGATGAAGCCGTTGTGGCCGGGTCGGCAAGCTGGGTCGTGGCCGGCAACGCTGCCGACGCGATCATTAAGGAATCGAAGTAGCGCCAGAAGTAAAGGCGCCGGGCCGGCGATGCGATGAGTGTAATCGCGATGTTTCAACAGTGCAGTCTTCCGCCATGATCTCCGTAACGATGAAGTCCGTATTGCAACACGCTTTACGGCGTGTAGTTCACGACGGTCACGGTGCGGTGTTTTATTATCTTGGTGCCGTCTGTCATCCTCGCAAAGATGGTGATCTTATGGGTGCCAACTGGAACGTAGTAGAAGCTGTTCAGTATCTTTACCTGCGTTTGACCTAGCGGTTCGCGTGTGGCATCATATTTCGTTCCATCGATCCACACCTCAATTGCGTTGAAGCCAGTCGAACTGTGCGCAACGGCGGCGATGCGCAGCCGCCGAGAAGCCACTTCAAAACTACCGGAAGGCGTGCACACCACGAACCCTGGGTCAGCACTCGGCAAAGCGCATGGCAAATGCAGAGAATTCCGAAACGAGGCGGACTTTTGGAATGAGCCTTGCGAATCCGTCACCACAATAGTGAAGGTGTGAATCGCGTCGTCGTAACCGCCGAATCCAGAGCCACCGTTCCCGAACTGGTCCGGGAACTCGTCTGGTATGTTGCTACTCTGCAACCGTCCATCGAGATATATATTGGCGGTGTGTGGCAGGGAGTCTTTAATCCAGCCCGTGGCCTCGGTCAAATTTTGGGTAATCGTCTCGTCGTCGATGGGGTAGCAGAAGGTGATGGTTCGGTCCTGCGGCAGCGGATTACAAGTTGGGGGCCAATGCTGTGCAATGGCAGCAGGGGCAAATGCAATGGCTGTCGCCATCACGATGAGCAAAAACATACAGCGTTTCATTTTCGATTCTCCAGGTTCAGAGTAAAAGTTCGCGGCAAGCCGCTTCGCGCTTACGGCGCATAGTTCACAACGGTCACGGTGCGGTGCTTTGTTATCTTGGTGCCGTCCGGCATGTGGGCAAAGATGGTGATCTTATGGGTGCCAACAGGAACGTAGAAAAAGCTGTTCAGTATCTTCACGTTCGTTGTACCGAGCGGATCGTGTGACTCCCCATACTTCGTTCCGTCGATCCACACCTCAATTGTGTTGGCTC
>QHZV01000063.1:0-8660 GCA_003224785.1 Acidobacteriota bacterium | reverse complement strand
CGGCCCCGAACTCGTCTGGAATGTTGCTGGACTGCAACTGTCCATCTATATATATGTTGGCGTTGTGTGGCAGGGAGTCTTTAATCCAACCTTCGGCCGCGACCAGAGATTGGGCAATCGTCGCATCGTCGATGGGGTAGCAGAAGGTGATCGTTCGATCGAGCGGCAGCGGATTACAGGGTGGGGGCGACGCCTGCGCGATGGCAGCAGGGGCAAATGCGATGGCTGTCGCCATCATGATGAGCAAAAACATACAGCGTTTCATTTTCGATTCTCCAGGTTCAGGTAAAAGTTCGCGGCAAGCCGCCTCGCGCTTACGGCGCATAGTTCACAACGGTCACCGTGCGGTGCTTTGTTATCTTGGTGCCGTCTGGCAAGTGGGCAAAGATGGTGACCTTATGGGTGCCAACAGGAACGTAGAAGAAGCTGTTCAGTATCTTCACGTTCGTTGTACCGAGCGGTTCGTATGATTCGCCATACTTCGTCCCATCGATCCACACCTCAATAGTGCCGACCTGGCTGGAGCCGGGTGTGAAGTCGGCGCGCGTGACGGCGGCGACGCGCATCGGCCGAGAATCCACTTCCCCATCGGAAGGCTTGCACACCACGAACCCCGGATCGGTACTCGGTAAAGCGCATGGCAATTGCGGAGAGGACCACCGAGCCGAGACGGACTTTTGGAACGTGCCTAGCGAGTCCGTCACCACAATAGTGAGAGTGTGAATCTGGTCGTCTAGGAAGCCGAATCCAGTCCGGAACTTGTCCGGCACGTTGCTACCAAACAACTGCCCGTCGGAATATTCCTTGGCTGTGTGTGGGAGGGAGTCCTTAATCCAGCCCTCGGCGGAGTTTTCAGTTTGGGATTGGCTATATGTAGCATCGTCAATCGGGGTACAGAAGGTGATAGTTCGGTCCTGCGGCAGCGGATTACACGGTGGGGTGAATGTCTGTGCAATGGCAGCAGGGGCAAGCGCGATGGCTGTCGCCATCATAACGAGCAAAAGCATGCGGCGCTTCATTTTCGATTCTCCATGCTCGGTGTTGATTCTCTGGCGCTCTGCCAGCAGCCCAGTCTCTACCACCGGGGGCGAGAATCCGCGCTCTCTGATGTTCGCCGGTTTCGCGACGGTTGCCTCTGGTCGAGGGGAAATCGTCTGTGATTCAAGCTCTACGCATGGAGATGACCTCCAAGACTACCCCGTAAACACCTCCATCTGGCGAGGGTCGAAGAGAAGTTTCCCGTCAGGGTCTCGGACGATTATGTCGCCAATTTGCTGGATATAGAGCCGTACTGGGCAAACAATGCGTATGCACTGGCTCTTTGCTGTGTGGTGGAATTGTTACTTCCAGGACTCGGCCTCGGCAGCTGGAGCGGCCACTAATATCGGGATGGATTGAGTCGGACGCTTGGCTTACGGTCCGGCGACCACGAACACCGGGCTTTGTCTCGGAAGCACTGATCCGGTGCCGCTCTGAGCGCTGTTAGTTACTCCGGACGGATTGTCAACGGTAAACGTTCCTGAGCCCAATGCGGCAATCACGAAATTGCCGTTGTTCCCAGTGTCAGTCATTCCGCTAACAAAAATGCTCATTCCAACTTGCAGGCCACTCCCGGCGGTTTGAGTGTAGGCATAGGCCGTGGTCGCAGGCGTGGTGGATGTTGCGGCTGTCTGCGTAGCGCTGGAAATGCTGACCTGCTGGCCTGAAGCTGCGCTCAAAGGCGCCGGAACTGTGACTCCGGCATATGTGTCAGCCGGATTCGAGTTCGTAGGAAAAGTGTCAATCACAGCTACGTCTTGCGCATCGCACTGTGCTACATAGACTTTGAAATTTGAAGTGCTGCCCCCGCCGGATGAAGCTGTAGATAAACGGAACCGCGTTCCAACGCTCGGCGTCCACAAAGCCGGAGGTGGTGCAATCCCGCCGCAGCCATCATTGTTGTTCGTGTCCACAGGGACCGCGGAGGCGATCGGAATGATCTTGCTCACACTGTTCGTGCCAACATTGATGACGCTAACTGCCGTATTGACGCACGCGAAACTTCCTGACAAAGCCGGGCAGCTAGTGAGCTGATAGCTCGCAACGTAAGCGCGGGAACCGTCGCCGATGCCCGTCACTGAAGTTGGTATGTAAGCCGGGCTGGCACTCTGGCTGACATCCAATGTCGCCAGGTGACTTACGGGCGTGGACGTCGCCTCGGTGATATCGAAGATCGAAAGCGTGTGGGCTATGGGATTGGTCACATAGAGCCGCTGCGCTTTTGAGTCTAGAAACATGAAATTCGCGCCTGCACCGGCGGATGCCGTCGGTTGCATAACCGAATCGGAGAGAGTGTTTATCGCCGAGATCGTGCCGCTTGAATCGAGCACGTAAATTCTCGCGCTGTCAGATCGCGCAACTGCCCACACCTGAGGCGCGCCGACGGGAACCGCACTTCCCACGCTGTCGTCCAACACATTGATCACTGAAACACTGCTGCTGCCTTCGTTCGCGACATACAGCTTTTGATTATTGCTTCCGGTGCTCGGCATTTCCGCCAATGCGACAGGATTGGCGCCGACCGGCACGCTTGTCGTGACGGCATTTGAGTTCGCATTAATGACGGACACCGTACCCGTCCCGAAGTTGGCGACGTACACGTTGCTGCTCTCTGCGCTATGCACGAATACCGGCTGAGATCCCGACGGCAAGCCGATCGTGGAAGTTACTGTGGGATTCGAGGGCGCATTCTCGGTGACCGTATCGTCGCCGAAGTTGGCAATGTAGAGCTTCGCGCCATTTTGCACCAATGCGGCGTGCGCGGGCTGCACCCCGGTTTGCAGATTTCCCAGGTTAGTGTCTCCGGCAACATCAAGACGGCTGCCGCTTCCGGTATTCAGCTTTCCGTTCGCGCTCACGGTCTCAACAAAATGGACGGCCGAGGGATTGGGTGGCGTTCCCGGAACGATTTGAGCGACGGGGCGATACACGTCGCCGCAGCTCGTAGTAATCAGACCGAGCGCCAGCAGACAGCCAACCCGGGCTGAACGGGAGTCACGAATAACTTTGATTGCGTGCGAAACGGATGCCATTGGGAGAGTTTGTATTCTAACGGCTTAGCGAAATCTGCGCCACCGCTGCTCGGTCGAAAGCCTATTGCGAGCCGCACTCGCGCAAAGAGGGTAGGAAGCGTGCGAAGTGGCTTTTGGTTGTAGAGCGAACTATTTTCGTTTGCGTGATTGCCCCGCCGCAACTGGTGCCATCGCTACCGGCTTCTTCTTGCCTTCCATCTCGGCAAGACTCTGCTTGAGCGCGGCCATGAGATCCACAACCGGTGCCAGTTTCTTTGGTTTTTCCACTTCGGCGATGGTGCCGCCCTCGAGCTTGGTCTGGATCAGGTTCTTGAGATTTTCCTGGAAATCGTCTTTGTATTTCTCTGGCTCCCATTCCGCAGCAAGTGCCTCGATCAGCTGATGCGCGACTCTCACTTCCGCATCTTTCAGCTCAACGTCGGGCGCTCCGAAGCCTTCCACCTTGCGTACTTCTTCCTCGTAATACATCGTGTGCAGCATCATTCCACCTTCGTGCGGACGCAAAAACACTGTGTACTCGCGGTTGTGCATGGTGAGTTTGGCGATGGCGACGTATTCGCTTTCCTCGAGCGCCTTTGTCAACAGCGCATAAGGACGGCGGCCGGCTTCTTCTGGAACCATGTAATAAGAGGACTCAAAATATACGGGATCAACGTCCCTCGACTTTACGAATTCGAGGATCTCCATAGTCTTCGCGGTCTTAGGCTCAATCTTTTTGATCTCCTCCGGTTCGATGATGACGTACTCGTTCTTGCGAAACTCGTAACCCTTCACGATCTCGCTGCGGTCGAGCACCGTGTTATCGAGTGGGCATATGAGTTGCTGCTTCACGCGATGATGGTCAGTGCGATGAAGCTGATTGAACGAAATGCCCGAGCTGCGGGCGCCGGAATGCAGGCGCACCGGCATTGAGATCAAGCCAAAGGTAAGATATCCAGACCAGACGGAGGCCGCCATAGTTTCTCCTCAGATTCGGGGCGACGCCAGAGCCGCGTCCCTCCCAAACGGTACACCGCGTAGCAGTTTAGACTACATCCGGCATTTTGATGCAGGGGAAATGTTCGGGTAACCCAGTACGAAAGCTGGACGGCTGGTGGTTGGCATTTGAGGGTGCCACATCTGGTGTTTACTGGCGTGGTGCGGGGCACTCGCGATCAACCAGAAGGCGCTTGGTGCCTTCTTCTTATTGAAAATGCGCCACTTAGATCAGATTGCGGTGATCTTTGCAGTTGGGCATGGACGAAATCCGTGGCTATTTGCGCTCCTAACCATCGTTTTCGCGAGTTTGGGAAGGGTAGTAAGAGGTGTCACAACCGGCGGAGCGTTACTTGGGGCGGGGGTATGCTTCGCGTTGTTGTGGGCGGCGGGAATTGGCGGCTTTGCGGCGCTGCTGACGGTTTTTGTGCTCACCTGGATTGCGACTCGTTTCGGCTATCGCAGAAAGCAGAGCCTCGGAGCGGCTGAAGCGAAGACAGGCCGAGACGCAACCCAGGTGCTGGCCAACTTGGGAGTAGCGTCGGCTTGCTCATTGCTGTTTGTCGCCGCGCCGAAAGCCGCATTGCTGGTTGCGATGGGAGCGGCGCTGGCGGAAGCGGCGGCAGATACGGTATCAAGTGAGATTGGACAGGCGATTGGCGGAGTGCCTCGACTGATCACGAATTGGAGACGGGCTGCTCCCGGAACGAATGGCGCGATTACCTTGCTTGGTAGCGCCGCTGGCGTCATTGCCGCATGCATTGTTGCTCAGGTTTGCCGCCTGACAGGAGTATTTGGATCGCGTGCGGCTTTTATTTGTGCGGGAGCCGGGGTGGCAGGAACCATTGCGGATAGCATTCTAGGGGCAACGCTCGAACATCGCCGAGTACTTGGAAATAATGGGGTCAACTTCATTTCGACTGCAATCGCGGCAGTACTCGCAATTCTGATTTTGCAGTGACTCGGTGGCGTTACTCTGTGAAGCTCTGTGGCCTCTGTGGTTTCGCATTTTTTAACTACAGAGGACATGGAGGCCACATGGAGGAGCACAGATTGGCCTGGAGAAGTTAGAGCGTTTGATGCTGCAACGCATCTGATTCGGGAAAGGGGAGCACACATGACTGATCCGCGATATCCAATTGGCAAGTTTCACTTCGAAGGACCGTATTCGGAAGATCAGAGAAAGGCGCTAATCGGTGACATTGAACGAGCGCCCGCAGCACTGCGCGCCGCAGTTTCTGGTTTCTCCCCGCAGCAGCTCGATACTCCCTATCGCGACGGTGGATGGACGGTGCGGCAGGTTATCCATCATCTTCCAGACAGTCACATGAACGCCTATGTCCGTTGGAAGCTGGCGTTGACCGAAGATGGACCGACGATCAAACCGTACGCCGAAGATCGTTGGGCACAGCTCGCAGACACGCAATCCACGCCGGTGGAAGTATCGCTCACGCTGCTCGACGCATTGCACACACGGTGGGTACAGCTTCTTCGATCTCTAAGTCCGGAAGCTTGGAACCGGCAATTTCGTCATCCCGAACTCGGCCCGGTTTCACTGGAGAAAAATCTCGGGATTTATGCATGGCATGGGAAGCACCACGTGGCACACGTAACCGAGTTGAGAAAGAGGATGGGCTGGTAAAGTTTCGTTCACCGCAGGTACACAAAGACATAGGGCGACCAGATCTGGTGTGACAGAGCCATTTCTTGTTTTTCTGGGTGCCTCTGTGTCTCCGTTGTGAAAGGTTTTAGCTTCGCACTCCTATTCGCCAGAGCAGATAACTCGCACTCTCGCGCATGATCGCCAACGTCCTCTGCACTGCCGACTTCGATTTTGAGTCCGGCCGAGGCGCAAGCAGAACCTGCATGCCCTCATGCTCCAGCAGCTTGCGGATGCGGAACATGTGATAGGCGTCGCTGACGGCAATGCAGTTCTTCATGCGATTGGTCCGCATGATCACGGCTACACGCGCAGCAGACTCGGCTGTATCAGACGCCTGGGTTTCGGCGATCAGCGCGGCTTCCGGTACACCCTTGCGCATGAGGTAGTCGTGGCCCACGCCGCCTTCGCTGTACTTGGGATCGGCGGCTGCGCCTCCAGTCGTGATCACAACTGGGGCCAGGCCTTTGCGGAATAGGTCATTGGCATGATCGAGTCGCGCGCGGAAAACCGGGGAAGGTCGGCCATCATATTGAGCAGCGCCAAACACGATAATCGCGTCGGCCTGATGCAGTTCCTGCTTACGCGAATCGTGAATGATGGACGGAACAATCGCGGCCAGCGCGCCCACCAGACAAACCAAGGCACAGATCGCAATCCAGAACAGCCAAAACGCAAAGTTGCGGCGGGCCGTCGCGATCACCCCTTCGCGAAAAATTCTGAAATTTCCTGTGACGAGATTGCGCCCTCTCGCAGGATTTTCCAGCGCGCCTCTTCATCGGTGAGGTCAATGATGGTGGAGGCGATTTCGCGGGGAGAAACGCCGCCATCCACGATGATGGGTATCCGCATCCCAAGCTGATCGCGCACGGCGATAGCAGTAGTGCACTCGTTCTCGCCGCTTAGATTCGCGGACGTTGCGGTGATAGGAATCTGCGCAGCTTCAACGACCGCCAGAGGAATCGGGGCGTTGGGAACGCGCAAAGAGAAATTGCCCGAGTTCGCGGTGACTTTGAGCGCCACCCGCGACGCAGCTCTCACAATGATGGTCAGCGGTCCAGGCCAGAACTTTTTTGCCAGCGCGTGAAATTCTTGCGGCAGCGGCTTGGCGAGGTCCTCGGCCTGTTCTACATCCGCAATTAGCAGCGACAGCGGCTTATGGCGGGAGCGCGACTTTATTTCATAAACGCGTTCGACGGCGCGAAGATTAAACGGATCGGCAGCGAGGCCGTAAAAAGTGTCGGTCGGCATTCCCAGAACTTCGCCGGCGCGAATCTGATCTGCTGCATAACGGATGAGCGAAGGCTCCGGTTTTTCACTGTTGATCTTGACCATCTCCACGCGCACACGAGTCTCCGGGTTATTGGGTTTGCGAGAGTTAAGATAACACGAGAGCTCAGTCGAAGCCGAGCGCGGCGTCAGCGTTCGGATATCATCTGGTCTGACTGGGAGCGCGAAATTGACTGGCAGTCCACATATGGCGACAGCGCGTCTGCGGCGCATTGAAGGCAAGCACAATGCGCTGGTGAAAGAGTTGCGACAGGCGTTTGCGCGGGGCGAGCTGACCGCATCTGGTGAGTGCGCGATCGAAGGCGTGCGAATTACGGAAGAAGCAATTCGCAGCGGGCTGAAATTTCGTGCTGTCTTTTTCAGCGAATCAGCGCAGGGCCTCGCCACTCGGGTATTGCCGCAGATGGGATCCCACGTGGACACGCTGCTTCTGCCCGATCGTCTGTTTGCCGGCGTCGTCCCCAGTGAAACCCCGCAGGGGGTTGCGGCTTTGGTCCAGGTGAAGAACTTTGGGCCGCAAGACATTCTGGATAGTGGCTCGGCGGGGCCGCTGCTGGTGATCGCTGGCGTGCAGGACCCCGGAAATCTGGGCACGATTCTGCGCTCGGCAGAGGCGTTCGGCGCGCAAGGCGTGCTGATCGGCGAGGGAACCGTGAGCGCGTACAACAGTAAAACCGTGCGCGCTTCAGCGGGTTCGGCCTTTCGATTGATGACCGTCCGAGTTCAAACGTCGGAAGCGCTGGGGCAGATCCGGGCGCGTGGATTCCGATTGCTGGCAACTTCTTCGCACAAGGGCGAGAGTCTTGCTATGGCGGACCTCGCCAGCAAAGTGGCCATTTTCATCGGCAATGAAGGCGCGGGCCTTGACAAGAAGCTGCTCGCGCAAATGGACGGGCTGATCATGATTCCGCATTCCGAACGCGTCGAGTCGCTGAACGCGGGAATTGCGGCAAGCATTATTTTGTATGAAGCGGCACGGCAGAGGCGATCGTAACGCGTGGGATATGTGGGACGCCTGTCCCACATGGTTCTTGCTTCTCTCCAAGGTGAGTCAAGCTGGTTTCGTCTGCGCGCGTTCAAACGCGTGTTTCTTTTCCAACTCGGCGAGGGCGGCTTTCGTGTCGGCTTCGAATTTTTCTGATTGTGCGATGAGCGCAGCATTGGCCGAAGCCCATTCTCCTTGCAGCGTCATCAACCCCGATTCCGCTAAACCGCGAGTCAGCTCGAGCACATGTGGGATTGTGCTCTCGACGTACAGCGCTTCCGCGGGATCTCCCACCCACACGTTTCCGCCCAGCACTCTCGAATGCCAGAAAACTTTTCGCGTGATCAACGTCGCGATGGCCTCGTCAGTGGCTTTGCCGAACATCCATTTATTGCGCTTGAAATCGTAGTAGCGGCTGGAAAACTGCACCGGTACCAGTTTGCCGGACTTCACGAACTCGATTTGCCTGCGGTCCACTTCCTTGCGAAGCGCGTTCACGACTGGGCCTTCGACATCTTTAGGCTCCATTGAGGGCAAAACCTCGCGCACCGTGGCGGACAGGTTCACCGCGACTGGCGCATGGAGCCCCTCTGAGTTCCCTAGCTTTACGTCGGCATGCAATACCCAGAAATCGGCGCCGGCAGTTGAGCTGTGGAAGGGCCATTTGAATTCGACTGAT
>QHZV01000365.1 GCA_003224785.1 Acidobacteriota bacterium | reverse complement strand
AGTCGTAGGCCTGCTGTATCTCCGAGTCTGGTACCTCGATAGAAGTGGTTCGAGACAAGAATTCCTGATAGTGCACCGCGGAGGAGTCGAGTAGCGAAGCAAAGCCCGAGCTTAGTCGACTGTAGACCGCTTCTGCTTCTTCGCGACCGGTCACCGAGCTCGCAATTACGATCAGCTTTGCGTTGCGACCGATTGGCACAGTGGGCAGTTGCAACGTTGTTTCTTCTGTACCAGAATCTTTCGCCTCGTTTTGGGGTGTCGCAACTTCCACCTCCGGCCCTCCTACCAGGCCGTAGTAACGGTCTGTTGCATCGCTAAATGTAAATACATGCAGCGTGGAATCCCACTTCTGCGAGGTCGAACCAAGCACGGCCGGCCACATCATCTGCATATCGGGTCGAAATCGCGCTTCGATCTGCAACGGAGTCCAGGTCTCAATGTCGAGTTGCACAACGGCTCCCGCCGAATCGACTGGAACGAACCAAGTTTCGTTCACAGTAAAGTTGTCGGCGGAATAGGTGATGATGACGCACTCGGGGCGCGCCGTGACGCTGCGCGCCAGGGATTCCGCCGGGAACTCGCGCCCATCGGCGGTAAATACGAGATGAAAATCACGCAATAGCTTCAGCGGATATACCCAAGCCTCAAATCTTCCGTCCTGAGCGCCAAATAAGCCCGCGCTCATTCCCACTGCGTCTAGAAACTCCCAGGTGTGCGCCGGCCGTATTAATTGCAAACTGTTGTTTTGCGGCGGAACTTGCGCATGCACGGCCCCCAGACCTAAAAGAATTAAGAATGAGACCGTGAAGCCATTGCATACAATTTGCAAGAAATCGCTCGAAGGGTCGGCGATTGCAGTTGCTGGCTGAACTGGTCTCACTCTCAATTGTTCGATTGCCCCTTCGCGGTCTGCCGAAAAACTGTCAGCCTCAAGTGAGTTGCTCCGTACGGGACAAGCGCGATTCTTTCAGATTCAGTGATCGTCGAGTTCTTCGTCAGGCTCGGCAGAGCTGGAGTAAACTTTTGGGACGGATTTTTCTCATCGCTCGCGAGATCCCATCCTTCGATTTTTCTCAAAGGAGCAGTAATGGTGATGGGAGGCTCAATCCAAGGATCCTCGGTCATCGGCTTACGTTGCGCCTGTATCTCCGAGCTTAATTCTTCTTCGTCGACTGCGAGTCCATAATTCCACGGGCTGACAGGCGTCGCGTTCCAACAAGGAAAATCGCTTGTCGAATACTTGGGTATCACTAAGGACGTCCACTCTTCTTTGATCGGCAAGGAATAGACCAGCGGTCCATGTTCGACTCCGACGCCATTTTCCGGCCAGTGACTCAGAGCAGTCCGCATCGGCAGCACAAGTGTGATCCTGTCGCCAGGATGGAACTTGCGATTCAGCGTAGCGAATCCCTTCTTGGTCGGTGGAAGCGGAATCGGCTTGTCATTCAGATAGAAATGCGGCGCTGCGCACCAACCTGGAATACGAAAGGACAACGGAAACGAAACCGCCTGCTCTGCATGAAGAGTGAAATGAATCTCTTCCTCAAACGGATAATTCGTTTCTTCGTGAACTTCGATGACGTGTCGCCCCGGACCGACTTCAGTTTTCATTCTTGAAGGACCGTAAAGAGTCGCCGCGATCCCTCCGCTTGCGTCGCTCATCCACATGCGGATCGCGTAATTGGGGAAGATGCGATGCACGTTCCCGGTGCAGCAAGCAACCGTATGCCCCGGGCGATAAGCCATCCAGCCTTTACCGTGCGCCAGCACAGCATGGTTTGAGTTCTGCGTAGCCAGCACCTGATTGGGACAAGAAAAATATTGGTGTGCCTTCCAATCTTTTTTGATCGCACCGAACCCAGCGTTAAAACAGGCCCGCTCTATCCGATCTCCCCACATGCCATCGCCGGTCGCCATCAGCATGTATCCCCAAGTCCATGTGTGGTCGGAGATGTCGCAGGTTTCGTGCGAATCGAGGGCAGTGGTCCCGCGATAGTCCTCGCTGGTGGACGGGATCCCATCAATCAGCATGTGATGATCGAATATCCGCTTCTGCCCTGCCAAGGCGAAACGCAAATACTCCTCGTTCCCGGTATGCGTATAAAGGATGGCCGGGAGCTTGGCTTTTTCGATATATGTCACACCATGAGCGTTGATGGGAGTATTCGCCATCACTCGCGAAGGATGGAGATCGCCGGACTCGAAGTCTCCAGGTTCCGCGCTCTCCAAGAAACCAGCCCATGCTTTCTCAGCCATCGCTAACAGGCGCGGGTCTCTTGTCCGTGCATAGGACCAAAGCATTCCTTCGACGTCGGTAACATCGCGCGACGAGCCTCCGTAAGGTGCCGCCACATCGGCGAGATAATGCTTCTGCATTGCGATGGCGATCTTCGGATTATTCGTAGCCTCGGCCTGAGCCGCGAGCGCACGAAAGAAGACTGTGTTGGGCCAGCGGAAATTATCCAGTCGCGGATCGTCCTCTTTTCCATTCCTGATCAGTGCCGGCCCGAGATAACCGTCAGGAAAAGCATGGCTCAAGGTGTAGTCCACAGGAGTTCGCGCCACTTTGAGCAACTCTTGGTTGCCACTGACCAGCGCGCAACGCAAGGCGCCATCCGTCCAATAACCTTTCTGTTCCCACGGCCACCACGAGGCATAATTCTCCTCGCCTGCCCAGAAAG
>QHZV01000356.1 GCA_003224785.1 Acidobacteriota bacterium | reverse complement strand
CTTCATAAATTACCTTCCCGCCGCCAGCCTTGTCGCTAATCTCTGTGGAAGATTTGCAGCCAAAATTCGTTCTTGCGCTGATCTCACATCATAAGGAGCGCGTCAGAAAGTCACGATTCGCCGATCGGAATCAAATACAGAAAACGCAGCGCGCCAATCACCATCACGAGGCTGGCCGACCGATCCCGGATTGATCATGTAGTTAGCGCCGGTCTCCAATTGAAAATTGCAAGTCTCGGTCTGCCCAATGCTGGAATACGCTGGATGCAGCGTTTCTCCAAATCCTGCTCGGAGCACAAACGTTCCTTGGACATGCGTATGGCCGAAGAACGTAAGGCTGGCCCCAGACTCGACCAATGGCTGCAACGCCTCTTCTATGGAAACTACATATTGATCTTCATCGCGGGGCGCACCGTGCACAAACTGAATACCGTCCAGGCCCGGAATTGCGATTGGCCCTTGCGGGAGAGTTCGCCGCCACTCCATATTCTCGCCAGTCATCTGCCCCCGATTCCACAGTGCGGCGAGGCCCGCAATCGGATTGAAGCTCTCCACATCTTCAAGGCCCGCAACAACCTTGTCATGGTTGCCGCGCACAAAAGTTCCGCCCATCTCGCGCACTCGTGAGGTCACTTCATTCGGGCTGGCGCCGTATCCGACGATGTCACCGAGATTCGCCACCGCGTCGTGTGGCGGCGCTGCCGCAAGGCAGGCTTCCAAGGCTTCAAGGTTGCTGTGAATGTCACTGAGTAGAAGTAGGCGCAAGCGTCACCGGAATTGGGATTATAACGTGCAGAGTCAGAAAGCTAATTTTCTACGTACGATTCACCACCGGACATCGCGCCTGATGCCCAGGCGTCACTTCAATCAAAGGCGGCAACGCGCGAGCGCATTCAGGGATTCGATAGCCGCAACGGGGTTCAAATGGACAGCCTGTCGGTACCGCGTGCAAAGGCGGGACCGTGCCTTCGATGGTTGCGAGCGGGCGCTCGCGTGGTGTGGCCAGCGTCGGTACCGACCGCAGAAGTCCACAGGTATAAGGATGCGCCGGCGCTCGGAAGATTTCGTCTCTGGGCCCGATTTCGACCAGACTGCCGGCATACATGACCGCGACGCGGTCCGCCACCTTTGAGACAACGGCCAAGTCGTGGGAAATGAAGAGCATTGCCAATCCAAATTTTCGTCGAAGCTCCGCAAGTAAGTCGAGGATCTGCGCTTGAATCGTAACGTCGAGCGCGGTCGTAGGCTCATCCGCGATCAGCAGTTCAGGGCGATTGACGATGGCCATGGCGATCATCACTCGCTGCCGCATTCCTCCAGAAAGTTGGTGAGGGTAATCGCGGGCCCGCGTCACCGGATCGGGAATTGCGGCTTCTTTGAGCGCTTCCACTGCGCGGTTCCAAGACTCTTTCCTCGAGACTGAATCGTGCGCGCGCACCGCTTCAGCAATCTGCTCACCAACGCGCATCACAGGATTCAGCGCGGTCATCGGCTCCTGAAAGATCATCGAAATTTTCGATCCGCGAAGCTGGCGCATAGATTCGGATTCGAGCGTCAGCAAATTCTGTGGCCCAACCCCGTTGAAATGTATTTCTCCGCTCGCGGATGCTTGCGGTGGAAGCAGCCTCATGATGGCGAGCGACGTAACTGATTTTCCCGAACCTGATTCTCCGACCAGGCCTAGCACCTGACCGCGTTCCACTTCGAAATCAATATTACGTACGGCGGTGAGTGGGCGCGGACCCGCAGGAAATTCAATTTTTAGGTCGTGGATTTGAAGCAGCACATGGACATGGTAGCAGCAGGGTACGTGTGGCTCGGACATCCCTGTCCGAGTTACCGGGAACTCATACAATGTTGGTCATGGTCACCCCATTTCTTGCCATCGATCACATTCAGCTGGCAATGCCTTCCGGCGAAGAAGAAACCGCGCGCCGATTCTATTCGGGCCTTCTTGGAATGGAAGAAATCTCGAAGCCCGCCGAACTCGCAAAACGCGGCGGCTGTTGGTTCAACAGCGGTGTCGTTCAGATTCATGTGGGCGTGGAGCACGATTTTCGCGCCGCAAAGAAGGCGCATCCGGCACTGAAATGCGCTGACTACGAAGGACTGATTTCGAGACTGTGCGCGGTTGATGTTGAGGTCACGCGAGCGAACGACATTCCGGGCGTGCGCCGCTGCCACATTCACGATCCGTTTGGCAATCGGATCGAACTCATCGCTGAAGAACCGCTGTAAGCGGAGGTAGGGCAAAGTACTTATAACAAGAGTAATAGGTGCGCCTGCCCTTCCGATGTTGCTGCCTGAGAAAACAGCAATTAGCATTGAAGTAATCGCCACCAACGAGGAGCAGTTCTGCGTAAATCAGTTTGGAAGTTCAACAGACTTCATGCAGTGGTGTC
>QHZV01000355.1 GCA_003224785.1 Acidobacteriota bacterium | reverse complement strand
GCCAGCGTGCCGGGATCAAACGTAATCGAGTCACAATTCGAAAACGCACCCGGAGATTGGGAGCAAACGCTGCACAAATTAACGGGCGTGACTTCGGTGCAGCACGAGGGCGCCGGGATGTATCGCATCCTGACCAGCGATGGCTCGCGCGCGACCACCGACCTGGTGGAAGCGGCTGTGCACGCGGGCGTTCGCGTGAAGTCGCTTTCCGTACAAAACACAACTTTGGATGACGTGTTCGTCCATTACACCGGACGGCAGTTGCGGGACGAACTCGTCAAAGCCTACGGATTTACGATGCCGTCCAGACCGGGGATGCAGCCATGAATCGAATGATGGCGATTGTGGAACGTGAAATGCGGAAGTTTTTTCGCTCGCCGGCGCTGATGCTGGTCGCAATGGTGTTTCCGCTGGTGCAGCTGATAATTTTAGGCAACGCCTTCGGCGGAAAGATTCGCGACGCCAAACTTGGGTTAGTGGATGAAGACGGCGGAACCCAGTCGCTGAAGATCCGCGAGGCATTTGATTCGGTTCGCGCAAACCTGCGCACCTTTGAGCCGATCTACTACCAGAACGAGCAACAGGCGAAGCAGGACGTTCGTGACGGAAAGATCCAGGGCGCGGTCATTATTCCGCCGCAATACTCCCGGCGCGTGTACGAACAGGACCAGCCGCGAATCGCTCTGGTGGTGGATAACAGCGACAATTTCATGACCGCCTCGCTCGAGGGCGAGCTCACGGACATTACAACATCCCTGAACAATCCCACGGTCCAGCCGCGCATTTTGCAGCAAACCGTGCTGCAGATTGTGGAGATGTATCCGTATATCGAATACATGAAATATCTGCTGCCCGGGTCGATTGCGCTGGCCATGTTCGTGTCGGTGATGATCGGCGGCGGGATGCGAAGGCTACCTGGTCACGCCCATCACAAAGGCAGAACTGGTGTTGGGATTGAATGCGGCGGGAGCGATTAAAGCGGTGATGACCGGAATCGTTATCACAGCGATCGGATCGCTTCTAGCTGGCGTAGGAACAATTTTCAATCCCGTGACGCTGCTTGGTCTGGCGCTGATGATCCTGCTGACATCGCTTGCATTCAACACGATGATGTTTCTATTGATGGTGCGAGTAGAGGATCCTCTTGTGCCGCGAGCGATCTTTGGAATTCTGAACACACTCTTGTTTTTCCCGAGTGGCTCTGTGTATCCCATTCAGGCATTTCCCAAGTGGCTGCGCGCGATTGCTGCCGTAGACCCATTCACCTTTGCGGTGCACGGATTCAAATCTCTGCTGCTGAAAGAGACCGGCATCATGGCGATTTGGCCCGACATGGTTTACTTGTCCGTGTTCGCGATTGTGACGTTCTCGATTGCGGTGCCGCTGTTTAAGAGGACACTGTAAGCCAGTGGTCAGTGACCACTGATCATGCCGGCGAAAACCTCATAGCAACTGGTCACTGACAACTGAGCACTGATCACTGGTTTTCTGGAACTTTTTCTTCCTCCCCGGCTTCCATTATGCTTAGGATATGACGCTGTTGGATGCGCAGCAGTACGACGAGTCGCGCGACCGCCGCCGCAGAGGCATCATTATCTCCGCAATTATCGCGGGCCTCTTCCTCCTGTGGGTGGGATTTCACCTACGCAACTATCCTGAACGACATGCCGCCAACAAATTCTTCTCGGCACTCGAGCGATCGGACCTGGAAACCGCATTTGGCGTATGGAACAACGACGCCGATTGGAAACGCCATCCCGATAAGTTTTCAAAGTATAGCTATGCGGAATTTGGCCAGGACTGGGGACCGTCAGGCGAGTGGGGGATCATCAAGTCATACGCGATTGATTGTTCGTATGCCAGCGGAAGCGGAGTGATCGTTCAAACAACGATCAACGGCCGCAGCAAACATGCCTACCTCTGGGTGGACAAATCAGACAAGACGCTGCACTTCTCTCCGGACGAAATTGACTGCGGAAACTGGTGGGGATGGATGACGGAGTGAGGTTTACAATTCAGAGGTTGCAGGCAACGTCTCTACGCAGATTGCGCTTGCGCCGCCAAGAATTCGAGCGTCTTGTTCAGAGACGCTTTATCTTCCACATTCAGGCACTTCTTCGAGCGGTCAATCTGGCGCATCAGTCCGCAGAGCACCTTTCCGGGGCCGACTTCAACAAACGTCTGAACACCCTCCTCGATGATCCATTGCATGGATTCGTTCCATTTCACTGAACCCGTTACTTGGCGGATTAGGCCCTCCCGTGCTGGATCTGAGGCGGTGACTGCGACCGCATCAACGTTACACATGACCGGAAGTTTAGGGATGGAGAATGTCAAAGCCTGAAGGTCAACAGCCAGCCGCTCCTGCGCTGGTTTCATTAGCGAGCAATGGAATGGTGCGCTGACTGAAAGCACTTTGGCGCGCTTGGCGCCGCGTTCGTCAGCAAGTTTGGTCGCGCGTTCGACAGCGGCCGTGTGGCCGGAAATCACAATCTGTTCGGGAGAGTTGATGTTGGCAGGTTCGCAGATTTCTCCTTGAGCGGCATCAGAGCAGACTCCAGTTACAGCATCGAGACTCATGCCGAGAATTGCCGCCATCG
>QHZV01000354.1 GCA_003224785.1 Acidobacteriota bacterium | reverse complement strand
TGCGCGCTCCTTGCATTTGTTTGCCGAAGGGATTGAACAGCCCATTCGAATCGTGGGAGCAGAGTCTCGCTTGGGGCCGCAGGCGGCAATCGAATTCTATGGCACTGGAATTGACACTCCTTACACTGGCCAGAGAGTTTATTGGCTAGCTGCTGGTGAAGGAGCTGGGCGGAGAATCGCGACTGAGCCTGCTGGCAGCGCCGGACCGCCGGTGCAAAGCTTCATGCAGACTCTTGAACTGAAACCTCGCACAACATATTTTGCCGCGCTGCTGAAGGAGAACACAGACAACTTTTTTGGCCCACTGATCTCGTCAGAGACTGAAGAGCAAACCTTCAACATATCGAATCTTGCCGCTGGCGAAGGAGCCATTACAGTTGCGCTCCAAGGGATCACCCTGGGTCAGCAACACGACGTCATGCTGACTTTAAACGGGGCGATCTTGGGCAATATCAATTTCAACAATCAAGACGAAGGCAGGGGCACCTTCCAAATTCCTGCTGGTGTCCTGGCGAACGGGCCCAACACTCTAACCTTCACCGCTCAGTTAGGCGACAACGATTTCAGTCTCATGGACTTCGTTGAGATCAGCTTTCCACATACTTTTACCGCCGAATCCGACTCGTTGAAATTTACCGCCGCTGCGGGGCAGAGCATCAACGTTGCCGGATTCTCTAATCCGCCAACACGTTTGCTCGACATCACGAATTCATCTCAGCCGGTTCAACTGACGTTCAAGACAGCCGTGCAGCCAGGAAGTTACGCACTGACAGGCAGCGTTCCGTGGACCTCGGCTGGGAAGCATACGTTACTCGCCCTGTCGGATGGCGAAATCGCAACTCCGGCCGAGATGACGCCACATCGCGCTACCAATTTGCATTCTGCGCAGGCTGGTGCGGATGCCGTGATGCTCGCGGCTTCCCAGTTCGTGGACCAGATTCGTCCGCTGGCTGCATTGCGTCAGAGCGAAGGCAAGAGCGTTGTAGTTGTGAACGTCAATGATGTTTATGACGAGTTTAATTTCGGTGAGCGAACTCCGTTCGCGATTCGCGATTTCCTCCGCACCGCTACATCAGCATGGAAGACTCCGCCACATTACCTGCTGCTCGCCGGAAACGGGTCGGTTGACCCGCGCAACTATCTGGGATTCGGCTTCCTGGATTTACTGCCCACGAAAATTGTGATCACGGCTGAGTTGAAGACCGCTTCAGACGATTGGTTCTCGGATTTCGAAAACACTGGCTTCGCGAAAATCGCCACCGGCAGACTACCAGCGCGGACGACCGACGATATGAATACGATGGTCCGTAAGATCGTCGGTTACGCCAAACCGGATTCGGGCACCTGGACGAACCATAGCATGATGGTCGCCGACATTGACGATCCATCTGTCAGCTTCTCGCAAGCCGCCCTTTCGGCGCAGAACATGCTTCCTTCCACAATGAATGTGACGGACGTGTTCGCCAGCACGCTGGGCGCGGGAACATCGCGCCAGAACCTGCTTGCGGGCATTAATACAGGACAGCTCCTGGTGAACTACAACGGGCACGGTTCGGTCGAGATATGGGGCAGCGGATTATTCAACGACACTCTCGCAGCCTCGTTGACTAACGGCACCCGACTTCCAATGTTCGTTGCCATGAACTGCCTGAATGGTTTCTTTCACGATGTTTACACCGAGAGTCTCGCTACTGCGTTGATGCTTGCGCCAAACGGCGGCGCGGTTTCGGTGTGGGCATCATCAGGGCTGACTGCACCAGGTCCTCAGTTTCAAATGGACCAGGTCCTCATCCGGACGATGTTTTCGCAATATTCCACAGTGGGTGATGCGGTCCTCGTCGCAAAATCCGGTATCGCCGACCTGGACGTCAGAAAAACATTCATCCTTTTTGGGGATCCCATGATGCGGCTGAAGTCACCGAGCGTATCTCCGCAACCTCGACCTTTTCAGTTCGACAAACATTTAAATTTCGAACGAGCCCGAGAATTACAGTAATGTTCTTCAAACTCTAGAGGTGCCCATCCTTGTCGCGCACTTTGCGACAGGGTGGGGATTTTGACTTCGGCACTTCAGCTCTCTATGAAAACCAGTTGTTTTCCCGCCTTAGCTTGTGTTTCTACCGAATCCATGTAGAATAACGTTTTTCCTTGATCAACTTCTGGAGGACCAATGCGTTTGCGCGCAGTAAGTGGCGGTCTGCTTCTACTGATTCTCACCCCGTTGCTCTTCGCCGGCGACGCCATTCCCAAAGCCGCATGGAAGCGTGGCATCGGCCAGCCTCTCGAAAATCCCGGCGGACGCAAGCCCGCGCTCGCCGCGACCGGAATGATTGATGATGGCTACTGGCAGGGTGCACCCGTAGGTGGATTCGGCTCCGGGACTTTCTCGCGCACCTATCGCGGAGACTTCGCGCGCTGGCACATCAAGAGCGGCGTGCACAAATATCAAACGGTCTGGTCGAACCAGTTCGCCATGTATCAGAAATCCGAAGGCAGCGAGAGCGTCGCGCAGGTGCTGACCGCCGCTCATCCCGAAAAGGGTACGCTCGATTCCTGGAAGTGGGACTACCCAGCCGGCGCCGGCGACTATTATTCCCTGTATCCCAAATCCTGGTACGACTATCGCTGGGACAAATTTCCAGCGCACGTTACAGTTGAGCAGTTCTCTCCTGTGCTGCCGAACAATTATCGCGAGAGCAGTTTTCCCGTCGCGGTCTATCGCTGGCACGCGGAGAACCCAACCGACAAGCCCGTGACCGTCTCCGTCATGCTTTCCTGGAGCAATATGATCGGCTGGTTCCGCGATTTCGGCACCGACATGCGTAGCGGTCTGGATGTCGGCAATCGGAATAAGTTTGTGGACGAAGCCGGAGTGAACGGCCACGTGAAGGGAATCGTGTTCGATCGCGTCCGCCCCCGTGGCGTGGAAGACGATTTTGACGGCCAATGGGCAATCGCTTCAGTCGAGTCTCCGGGAGTCGAAATTACTTATCAGACGACTTTTCTTCCCGCCTCTGGCAAGGAAGTCTGGGAACCATTCTCCAAAGATGGAAAGCTCGCAAATGATAACAATGCATGGACCAGCAGCGGAGAACGGATCGCCGGCGCTATCGCTGTGCGTTTTACCCTGCAACCCGGCGAGAAGCGAACCGTGCCCATGACGATTTCCTGGGACATGCCGATCGTCCAGTTCGGCCAGGGTCGCAAGTGGTATCGCCATTACACGGATTTCTATAGCACCACCGGAACCAACGCCTGGAAGATCGCCAAAGACGGCCTGCAGAACTCGACCACGTGGAGCAACCAGATTGACGCCTGGCAGGCTCCTTACGTGAACGATGAAAGCAAGCCTGAGTGGTATCGCGGCCAACTCTTCAACGAGATGTATATCCTGGCCGATGGCGGCTCATTCTGGGGCAGGCCAATCGGTTCGCTGGCGAAGACTCCTGAAACATTCTCGTTCATGGAATGCTTCGACTACCCGTTTCACGCAACCCTCGACGTCCTTTTCTATGGCGACATGCCGCTGGTGAAATTCTGGCCGGATCTCGACAAACAAGTCATGCGGCAATTTGCCGACACCGTCCCCAAGGACCTGCCCGAAAAATATATGTGGCAGTGGAAGACGCAGCAGACTGGCTCGTTGCAATTTCGAGTGCGTAAGGCGAAAGGCGCCGTCCCGCATGATCTCGGAATCCCGCAGGAGGATCCATTCAAGTTGCCCAACGCCTTTAGCTGGCAAAACACGAATGACTGGAAGGACCTGAACAGCAAATTTGTTTTGATGATTTACAAAGACTACGTTTTCACCGGCAAGAAGGACGTTGCCTTCTTGAAATACACCTGGCCGGCGGTACAGGAAGCGCTCGAGCACCTACGCCAATATGACCGTCTTGGCGACGGACTACCGCAGGGCGACAACTATCCTGATCAAACTTACGACGAATGGATCGTTAAAGGAGACAGCGCCTATTCTGGCGGACTCTGGCTTGCCGCCCTGCGTGCCGCGGAAGAAATCGGCCGTACTCTCGGCAATGCCCCAGCGTCCACAAAATATCATGACTGGTTCGTGAAAGGCCGCGACTACTTCCGCTACGACACCTTAAGTGAGTATCGCGATAACGTTCAAGCCGACCAGCTCGCCGGCCAGTGGTACGCAAGCATGACCGGCCTCGGCGATCTGGTGCCTCACGACATGCAAATGAAGTCGCTCAAGAAAATCTACGATCTCAACGTGATGAAATTCGCCAATGGCGAAATGGGAGCTGTGAACGGAATTGCTCCCGATGGCACCATCATAAAAACAAACCAGCAGGTGCAGGAAGTCTGGACCGGTACCACCTTCGGCGTCGCGGCGCTAATGCTCAGCGATGGCCTCAAAGACGAAGGCTACCGCACCGCCTGGGGCGTGTATCACACCACCTACGAAACTCAAGGATATTGGTTTCGTACCCCCGAAGCATGGGAGCAGGACGGCCATTACCGCGCGTCTATGTACATGCGGCCGGCAGCGATCTGGGCAATGGAGATGACCGCGCCGCCGAAATAAATATTCACCACAGAGACACAGAGGCACAGAGAAAACCAAATCATTGCGACGTTGAATCATTGCAAGGCTCTGCACGCGAGTTTCACGACTCAATATCCAAGTGGCTTAGGCTTTCGATGTGTCTCTGTGTCCCTGTGGTGAATTAGTGTTTTGAAGAGTGCATAATGAGCGAGTCATGCACCCAGATTGGCCCGAACTCCCTCTTCAAGAGTGGCAAGACACTTAGGTAAGATTCGCCTCGGTCTAGCCCCACTTCAAAACCACTGGTGGAACGCCGCTCTATATGTGAATGCCCGAGGCCTCACCACGTCGGCAATTCCTTACAACGATCGCACTTTCGAACTTCAGTTCAACTTTGTAAATCACCGCCTCGAACTTCGTATCGCGGACGGTAGTGACCGCGCGTTCCCCCTCGAACCAAAATCTGTTGCTGCGTTTTATCACGAACTCTTTGCCATGCTCCACGCAGCCAGCATTGACGCGCAGATCAATCCCAAGCCGCAAGAGGTTCCCAACCCAATCGCTTTAGATAAAGACGAAACTCACGCGTCCTACGATCCGGAATACGCGAACCGGTTCTGCCGTATCCTGCATTCCACCGAGAAAGTTTTCCAGGAATTCCGCGCACGCTTCATCGGTAAAGCCAGCCCTGTACATTTTTTCTGGGGCAGCTTCGACCTGGCATGCACTCGCTTCAACGGACGCCGCGCTCCCGCTCGAAAAGGGGTCATCACCAGCGAGGCATATTCGCACGAGTGCAGCAGCCTCGGCTGGTGGCCCGGCGGCGGTGACGTGAAAGGCCCAGCCTTCTATGCATACATGGCGCCTGAGCCTTCAGGCTACGGAACGAAACCGTCACTGCCTGCCGGTGGTTCGTATCTGGAAGCTATGCACGAATTTCTGTTGATGTACGACGACGTTCGTCGCGCAAAATCCCCCAGCGAACATTTGTGGTGGTCAGTCCGAGAACGTTATCAGAGTAGCTTTTTGATACTCCCTGTGTGCCTGTGGTGAACTAGCTTTTAGGAAGTTTGCCGAGCGCGGCCGCCAGTTGATCTGCTTTAAATCCAAACGGCCCCGGCTTGCTCTTGTAAGCCACGCGGCCGTTCTGATCCACGAGATAGATGCGATCCGGCCAGCCCGTATAAGCTTGTTCCGTCGAGTTGCCGAATTCATCGAGCACAGCAGGGAACTTAATCCCTAGCTTGCGCACACACGCGCCAGCAACTGACGCGCGCTCTTCTTCATTCTTAGGGCTGGCAAAAACTACTTTGTCCTTCACGTTGCTTTGCATCTGCCAAACATCGCTCGGATGCGCCTCCGTGATGTACACCACAAGGAAAGCAACTTTGCCCTGATACTGATCGTAAAGTTTGTTGAGGGCGGGAACCT
>QHZV01000353.1:2178-4650 GCA_003224785.1 Acidobacteriota bacterium | reverse complement strand
CGATCCAGATACGGACTACCTTTCCGTTGGCATTCCCGGAAGTGTGATTCAAAGCCTTTCACGGATTCCCGGACTGCGCGTTATCGCGTGGGGCATGCTAGCCGATTTGAAGGACATCGGCTTTGATCCGCTTGCAATTGGACGAAAGCTGCAGGTGAAGGCCGTGCTCACCGGCAGAATATGCGTTCGTTCCACCCGACTTCGATTGCAGGTTGACCTGATTGATACGGTTAACGGACAGGAATTATGGGGAGATCAGTATGATCGGGAGCTGACGGAGTTGTTCAAAGTTCAGGATGAAGTTTCGACTGAGGTTTCTCACAAGCTTCGGCTAAGGCTTTCTGGCGAAGACCAAACACAGGTTACGAGGCGCTACACCGACGACATTGAGGCCTACCGCCTCTATGTGCGGGGCCGAAGGTACGGAGAGGTCAGGAGCGTCGAGGGCTTCAAGAAAGCAGTAGAGTGTCTCCAAGAAGCGGTGCGAAGAGATCCTGGCTATGCCTTGGCATATGCTGAGTTGGCACAGGTCTTGCACACGCCCGCCTATTATGCATCTGTATCTCCGCACGAGGCGTATCCAAAGGCCAGGGAAATAGCCCTAAAAGCATTGGTAATGGATGACACTCTCGCCGAGGCTCACGATGCCTTGGCGACCGTCATGCAAAACTACGACCGCGATTGGATCGGCTCAGAGAAGGAGTATCGGCGTTCGATTGAGTTGAATCCCAACTACCCCGTCGGCCGCTTCCATTTCGCGATGCACCTCTCAATGCTGGGCCGCTTTGAAGAAGCGATCAAAGAAGCGCGGGAAGGCCAGGCACGCGAGCCCGTCTCTGGAATCATGAATGCGGGATTGGCATGGATCCTCGTAACTGCGCGCGAGTTCGATTGGTGTATTGAGCAGTCACACACCGCTATAGACGTAGACCCCACTGTTACCCTGACGTACATCGCAATGGGTACAGCGTACGAACAAAAGCAAATGTACCCAGACGCAATTTCTGCTTACGAAAAGGGAATTGAAATTGGCGGTGCTGTTGCGCTCAGCAAAGCCTTCTTAGGTCACGTCTATGGTTCGGCGGGAAACCGCGACAAGGCGCGCGAGATATTGCACGAACTTGAATCGATGTCGCTTCGTGGTTATGTACCGGCTTTGGATCGGGCCATCGTTTATGACGGACTAAAGGAAACTGAGGCCGGTATCCAAGCACTCGAAGAATCATTCCGAGATCGAGATACTCTGCTCATCTACATTAAGGTCTGGCCACATTTTGACAACCTGCGGCTTGATCCTCGCTTTGCTGGCATGCAGCGTCAACTTGGGGTTTGATATGCAAATAAGTTCGCACAGCAGTTCAGAAACCGATTCGGAGACCTAGCTGAATTTCACGCTTCGGCAATGCCGCGGTGTAGCCCAGTGGTTGGCTAGGGGACACAGCGGATGTTCCGCGCACATTGAATGGCGGCGCGAACGACGCACCTACAATATTGTTCACAGTGGCATAGTTCGTCCGGTTTGCGATGTTAAAGCCTTCGGCGGTGAATTGCAGGTTGGCCCGTTCGCCCAGATTGATCCTTTTCGACAAGCGTATGTCGAATGCTGCATAGCTCGGACCTAAGCCGCTGTTTCGAGGCGCTCCTGGCGGACGGTCGTTAGTGAAATGGTTATCGCCATTGATGTCCGCGCCGGCAAGCAGATTGAAGGGATGCCCACTGTTATAGCTCACAATGGGAGCGAACTCGAAGCCCGACAGGATATGAGAGCGTTGCCAGGGACTTTCGACGACTGCGGCGAATACCACTTTGTGCCGCTGATCGAAATCCGACAAGGAGCGCTCAGCGCGTAGATCCACCTCGTTGAAGGCCGCATAGTCGCTGTTGAAGTCGGTCGAGTCATCTACCGCTTTGCTGTAGGTATAGTTCGCGAGCAGGCTGAAGCCGCTGCTGAAGCGCTTTCGCAGTTCTAGGATCCCGCCGTGATAAACCGCGTTTGCGATGGATTCATATTCGTTATTCTGGAGGATGCCTGGATCAGCGAAGCACTGGCTCGGATTTTTCGAACACACTGGAGCGCCCCAATCCTGGAATGGCAGGCCATTAGTTGGCAATCCATTTGCTCCCGGAATTCCGCTGACCATGGGCGCACCGGGCAATAGGTTTGTGTCAACAGCCCACGGAAGATGCGTCGTGTGAACGTAAATGTAATTCGCGGAAACAGACCAGCTCTTTCCAATCTGACGCTCGATTCCTACTGACGCTTGCTGTGCTTGCGGGTTTCGGTAATCCGGTTGACCCGAAAAGAGAACAGTTCCTGGAGGAAGCGAGCCTGTATTGCTGACCGTGACGAAAGGAGCTAAATCGGATTGCGTGATGCATGCATTGGCTCCCTGCGGAGGCGCGCCACACAGAATCTTGCCTTGAGAAAACATTTCACCGAAAATCTCCGCTGAATTGGCCGGTGGCGCACCT
>QHZV01000353.1:0-1936 GCA_003224785.1 Acidobacteriota bacterium | reverse complement strand
AACCAGCCGTGAACGGCCTGGTTTCCACATAACGAGGGTCTCCAAATCCTTGTTCATAAAATGCAGGTGCTCCTAAACTCCAGGACTGGAGTGTGCTGATAGAAGCCGCAGTAACAAAGGAAGGCAGCCCGCAACCGCCATTTGCGATCGGTACCGATGGCAGTTGCAAACAATTGCTGAGTACGATGCCGGGCAGATCGAGAAATTCAAATCGTCCGGCAAAGAACGTGTCAGAAGTTGTGTTATTGCCGCGGAGTAGTTCGTAAAACCCCATTCTCATCGTGTGGTGACCACGATTCAGCGTGAGATTGTCGCTGAACTCGTAGCGTCGACCGGTTGTGTGGCTGGGCAGGAAAATACCGCGCCCGAAAAATCCATATCCTTGAACATCCAATCCCGGTCCACCTCGATCATTCGTATCTACGTTCAATTGGTAAAGGTTCCACTGCAGCCGCGCCTCGTTGACCGAGCTTGGGCTGAATTGATGGAACCACGATCCTTGCAGCGTATTGTCCCAATTGAGCACTGAGGTGCCGCGCGAAAACGCGATTAAAGCTTGTACATCCGGACTAGATTCCTGAAGATGAGCAAAGGTGTAACGCAGGAAGCCTTGATTGTTGTAGTTGAACCGATGATCCAGACGGGCAGACACATTATGCTGTCGAGTTGGAAACGCGAATAATCCTCCATCCTTTTCAAACTGGTTGACGATGAATTTGTTCAAAGCGAGCTGATATGGACTGATAAAGGGATTCCCGCTCGCGGTAGGATCAACGGTCAAGATGCTCTGCAAGCCGAAGGCACAGGTTGCGGCGGGAAGAAAGGTTGGCGGGCCGGATGGGAAATGCGAAATGCAGGGAACAAGGGGATTTCCCGGAGCGTTCGCGAGCGCCGCGATGATCGGCAATTGCCCAGGAGTCGGATCGAAGATGCTGGTCTTTGTCAGCAGTGGCACGGAGTCTTGCGCATCGGATCGTAGTCCCTCATAGCCGACGAAGAGAAACGTTCTGTCTTTGATTATGGGAAAGCTCAGAGTGCCGCCGAATTGTTGACGACTCAGGGAGTTCTTCAACGGAGCTCCCTTGGCATTTAATGAAAATTGTCCAGTTTGCAAAGCAGGACTGAAGGCAAAGGGATCGCGTGCATCCATCGCATCGTTGCGGAAGAACCCGTAAAGGCCTCCGTGTAGGTCGTTGCTACCCGATCTAGTCACTATATTCACCGAAGCGCCGCTCGCGCTGCCCAGTTCGGCTGAGTAGTTGCTGCGATTGACCTCAAACTCCTGTACCGCGTCCTGGTTCACGTTCAATCGCACACCGCCCGCATCATCGTTTGCCTCGCCTCCATCCACGGTGATGTTGTTGCCCCTGCCATTGCTACCATAGAAGGAGAGGCCGCTTTGCGGCGTCTGCTTGACTCGAAAGTCGGCGTTATCCGCGATCGTATTTGAGTTGCTTACCCCGGGCATCAGCAAAGAGAACGTGAGGTAGTCTCGTCGATCAATGGGCAATTGTTGAATGGACTGTTCCTCAACCACGCCCGCCTGCGAACCTCTTGCCGTGTCCACAACCGGGGGCTCGGACGTGACTTCCACAACTTCCTTTCCCGCCGAGACCTTCATATGAAAGTCGACGATCAACGTCTCGCCCACATCCAGCACGACATTTTTGTGGAGCTGCGACTCAAACCCAGGCATTGCTACGCTAATGTAGTAGATCGCAGGAGGAAGACCGGTGATCAGATATTGACCAGCGGAGTCGGTTGTCCCGGTTCGACGGACACCTCTGCCCGTATCTCCAATAGCAACGGCGACATTCTGCATAATGGCACCGGTGGCGTCGCTTACCGTACCCTTGACGTCGCCTGAAGCCCCTACCCCTTGACCGAAAACTCCAACCGCAAATGCGAGAAGACTGATAAGCCAGCAGAACAAAAG
>QHZV01000352.1 GCA_003224785.1 Acidobacteriota bacterium | reverse complement strand
AGTTCCGCCTGGTTCCACAGGGTTTCGAGTGACATCACTTTCGCGGCAATTCCGTCATCGTCGCTGGTGCGATCCTGCGCCCCCAGATTCCCAACGAAGCCCGTTGCAGACAGCCCGGCCCCAATCATCGCCAGCGCCGCAAACATCACAGCCGGACGCAAATATCGCGACAATTTTCCCCGCATCAAATCCCTGCTTGCGATAGCTTTCATCTTTCCTCGCTTACAGCAACGCACATTTGGCCGGAGTATTACAGCCAAATAAGTGATTGTCTAGTTGTTGGCGAGTTTCTACACGAAGCTGGCGAGTTTCGCACGACCCCAATGCCGTCATCCCGAACGATCCAGTGATCAGTTGAACCACCGCCATCCTTGACTTCCCCCAATGCTTCCACTATGCTCCGCCTGCTCTGGTATTGGGGTTCCGGAGCGTCCGACCAAATCTCACCACATTTGTACGTCCCACTTCGCTATCAGGAGGCTCCATGAAAACAATTGCAAGCTATTCGCTCGTCTCAGTATTTATCTTCGCAGGGCTGGCTCTGGCTGCGGCCCAGGAAGCGACCGACACGGTTCCACCGCCCAAAGTACTTGCGGTGTTTCGTGAATTTGTAAAACCAGGCAAAGGTGGTTCCCTGCACGAGAAGGCCGAGAGCGGCTTCGTTCAGGCGTACGCCCGTGCCAAATGGCCGCAGCACTACTTTACGGTGAATTCCCTCACCGGCAAGCCTCGCGCCTTGTTCCTTATCGGCTATCCCACATTTGAAGCTTGGGAGAAGGACAATCAAGCTCAGCAGAAGAACCCCGCTCTCTCCGCAGCCCTCGACCGCGCCTCCATAGCCGACGGTGAACTGCTCAGCGAAGCCGATGGCACCATCCTTGTTTATAACGAAGAGCAAAGTCTGCGTGGCCCGGTTGATATCCCCCACATGCGCTATTTCGAAATTTATGTTTACCGCATCCGCCCCGGCCATCGCAATGAATGGGACGAACTCGTCAAACTCGTGAAGAGCGCGTACGACAAAATCCCCAACGTGCATTGGGCAACCTACGACGCGGATTACGGACTGGAAGGTCAAAACTTCGTGATCTTCATCCCTCTGAAGTCCGCATCCGAAATTGATAAGGGCTTCGAAGACGACAAGCAGTTCGCCGCCAACTTGGGCGCAGACGGTCTGAAGCGGCTTGCCGAACTTGAAGCCGCATGCGTCGAACACAGCCAGCGCAATCTCTTCCAGTTCAGCCCAAAGATGAGCTATCCCCCAGACGAATGGGTGAAAGCCGATCCGGATTTCTGGAAGCCGAAAGCAGCAATGCCCGCAAAGGCTCCGGCAAAGAGCGACGAAAAGCCCAAACAGTAATCACGAATTACCCCACTCTCGCCGCAGCTCGCGATGAGGGTGGGGATTTTGATTGTGTCAGTGGCTCGCTCGTGTGGGTCGGAAATTCCCGTGTGGGTCGGACATTCCTGTCCGACGCTTTTGACCTTTGCTGGCTGATCCCTGACGGCTGTTCTTGCCCAACCCCCCGAGCACAGCCTTGGCCTGTGGAAAACTTTGTCAAGCCCCGTCGCCACCCCAATTCCCCCTAAACCCCTCCTCCAGCACGGAATATAAAGTTCCCAACCATGGCACAATTCCCCTCCAAATGTGCTACACTATATCTATAAGCTAATAATAAGGGCGCAGCTATGGCTGCGCCCTTTTTGCGTTCACTGGGGACCCAGCATGGACCGTCCGTCTCGCCTCACCCGCAAGAAATTCAAGAACACCAAACGCGCCGGAGAGCGCTCCGAAGCCGCCTTCCTTAACAAAGCCAGCCAACTCGGCTTCGGCGTCGCCAAGCCCTTGGGGGAGACAGTGAGCGCTACGACTTTATCCTCGACAACGGCCGCCGCCTTCTCCGTGTCCAGATCAAAGCTACCGACTGTCTTCGCGCCCAGGCCTACGAAACTCGCGCCACTTACACCCTCGGCAAGGGCCGCGCCGTCTATGGTCCCAAAGACATTGATTTTCTAGTCGCTCACATCGCCACCCTCAACGTCTGGTATGTCCTGCCGGTTCGCGCCTGCATGCCGGCACCCATGCTTCGTTTTTATCCGCATCGCAAAGCTAAAAAGATGCGCCTAGAAAAATACCGTGAAGCCTGGCACCTGATGAAACTGGTTGGGTTTTGATTGTGTGGGTTTTGATTGTGTGGGTCGGACATTCCTGTCCGACGCCTTTGACCTTAGTCTTGCCTTTATGGGTCGGACCAAACCCAACCTCTAAATCAAAGGCATCGGACAGAGCCTGCCCTGAGCAAAGTCGAAGGGACTGCCCGACCACACCAGCACCACCGAAACCCGCTCCAGGCTGGGGATTGCGGCCACCCACCCTTTCGCAAAAAAAAACAAAGAATGGGGCAACCTGCCGCAACTACCCAGCAACTGCGGGGTTCACACAAGAACAGCCTCCAAACAGGTTTCAGCAGTTCTCCGAATTCCGTTGTTCCAGGACGAGTGAACGGAGCGGACACAAGGACCAATCAATCATGCATTACTTCAAATATCTTTCTGTGCTCGGACTAGCCCTGGG
>QHZV01000351.1:1299-2458 GCA_003224785.1 Acidobacteriota bacterium | reverse complement strand
CGATTCGATACGGCTAAAGCCGTATCCTGACACGAACCACAAGTCGCCTACGGCGCCGTGCGTATAAACTTGACCCATGAGCGTCGAAACCTTCAACTCCCTCGCCAACGCCTCTTCCTCGTACCTGCGCTCGGCCATGCACCAGCCTATCCGTTGGCATGAGTGGGGTGAAGAAGCGTTCGAAGAGGCCAAGCGGGAGAACAAGCCGATCCTGCTCGACATTGGTGCGGTATGGTGCCACTGGTGTCATGTCATGGATCGCGAGTCGTACGACGATCCGGAAGTTGCGCAACTGGTGAATGAACGGTTTGTCGCGATCAAGGTGGACCGCGATGAGCGTCCTGATATTGATAGCCGTTATCAGGTTGCGGTGCAGGCCATCAGCGGGCAAGGTGGGTGGCCGCTGACCGCGTTTCTCACGCCCGACGGCAAGCCGTTTTATGGGGGCACATACTTCCCTCCTGAAGACCACTACGGGCGGCCGAGCTTTCGGCGTGTGCTGGTGTCCATTTCCGATGCATATCGCGAGAAGAACGCGGATGTTGTCGAACAGGCTGGAATGGTGGAAGGAGCGATTGCGCATTCCGAGTCATTCAGCGGCAAGACCGGAGAGTTCTCGCCCACGGTGATTCAGGAGATTGTGGATTCCGCTGTAAAGATGTTCGACGCGCAGCATGGCGGATTTGGAAGTGCGCCGAAGTTTCCGCATCCGGCAATGATTGATTTGCTGATTGATCAGTATTCCAGAGGCGGAGCTTCGCTCCGCAGGCCGGGCGAGGACGCCGGCGCGTCCAAGGATCATGTGAAACACGTGTTCACCACCACACTGGAAAAAATGGCTCGCGGTGGAGTTTATGACCAGCTTGCCGGCGGCTTTCATCGCTACTCAGTTGACGAGCGCTGGATCGTACCGCACTTCGAGAAAATGTCGTACGACAATTCGGAGCTACTGAAGAATTACGTGCATGCTTACCAGGCAACCGGTTCCGAGTTTTTTAAAGACGTCGCTCGTGACATCATTCGCTGGATGGATGAAGTCCTCAGCGACCGCGACCACGGCGGCTTCTACGCTTCACAGGACGCCGACATTTCTCTCGACGACGATGGCGACTACTTCACTTGGACGATTGATGAAGCAAAAGCGGTCCTCACGGAGGAA
>QHZV01000351.1:0-1285 GCA_003224785.1 Acidobacteriota bacterium | reverse complement strand
ATGTGCTGTATCAACGCGCTCCAATCGAGGAAATCGCAACCCGCCTGAAATTCTCAGCTCAGCGAGTGCAAGAACTGTTGAACTCTGCCAATCGCAAAATGTACGCGGCGCGTCTAAAGCGAACCACGCCCTACGTAGATAGGACCGTGTACGTGAATTGGAATGCGCTCTGCATCTCCGCGTACCTGAATGCGGCAACTGCCTTGGGATTGCAGGAAGCCCGGCGGTTTGCGTTGCGATCGCTGGACCGCATCTTGTCGGAAGCGTGGAATGCAAAATCGGGGCTCAAACACGTTGTTGCCTATTCTGACTCCAGCGCGCAAAAACGGGACAGTCGTGGATTTCTCGAGGATTATGCCTTTACCGCGATCGCCTGCCTCGATGCCTATGAATCTACATCCGACATTAGCTACTTCCAGGCCGCGAGAAAGTTCACCGATCAAACGATCGAACGGTTTTACGATTCGGTGTCTGGCGGATTTTTCGACGCGCCGCCGGCTTCGCAATCCCTTGGAGTACTCGGCGCACCCCGCAAACCGTTTCAGGATTCACCGACGCCCGCGGGAAATCCGATGGCGGCGATTGCGTTGTTGCGAATACATGCTTACACCGATGAAGCGGCTTATCGCGATAAAGCCGAGCAGACGCTGGAACTATTAGCAGGCGCTGCGGGCCAGTACGGAATATTCGGGGCGACATATGGAATTGCGGCCCAGTATTTGGCCACGCCTCACACTCAAATTGTCATCGTGGGAGAGGATGAAACTGCCGAGCGGCTTTATGCGGAAGCCATCCCGGCGTCACTCTACGGCAGATCTCTGCTGAAGTTGAACTTCAGCCAAGCGGTAGCTCAGAACCTGCCCCCATCTCTCGCGGCAACCATTCCGCAGCTGCCTTCGCTAAAACAAAACAAGACTGTGGCCATCGTGTGTTCCGAAGGAAGTTGTAATCCCCCCGCCCACAACTCGGAGGCGCTGAGGGAACTTTTGCAAACCAGAGAACCTGCGGCATAGATTCCAAAACGAAAAGAGGGCCCAGAGTGCTTTCGCAATCCGGGCCCATAAGTCAGAGGCCTTTGCTAGCGCCCCGTTGTGATACAGCTTGCTCTACTTACCGCAGTTGACTCTGCAGAACGGCATGATCCCCTCATTCGTCTTTGTGGTGATTGGGGTGGCCATTGCCAAGCAGGTGCAAGCCACAGCTACCACCAGGACCAAAGTCCTGACCGCATGTTTCATGGCTTTCTCCTTACATTGCGGGTCCCCTGGGAGCGGAAACCCTAAGT